>JAISCK010000156.1 GCA_031265635.1 Spirochaetaceae bacterium | reverse complement strand
GATGAATCTTGAGGCGTTTATTCTCGGGTCCGGCGGCATGGTTCCCCTGCCGAACCGTCATCTTACATCGGTGCTCCTCCGGCGCGAAGGGGATCTTTTTCTGTTTGACGGCGGCGAGGGGACACAGGTCTCGCTGCGCCGCCTTAATCTCAGGTGGAAGAAAATATCGGCTGTCTTCATAAGCCATACCCACGCCGACCATGTTACCGGCATACCGGGCCTTTTGATGCTTTCCTCCCAGGTTGACCGGGACGATCCCCTGTACATCATAGGCCCGCCCCGCATAGCCGAATACATCGAAGTCAACCGGCGCGTCCTTGATATGTATATCAACTACGAAATCATCATAAAGGAAATCGAAGGCCCCGGCCCGGTATACAAAGGCGACGGCTTTACGGTACGGGCTTTCCCCCTGCGGCATACCAAGCCCTGCTACGGGTATACGCTTGAAGAAGAAGGGCGGCCCGGCGAGTTTCACCCGGAGCGGGCCCTGGAGCTTGGCGTCAAGAGGGGGCCGCTCTGGGCGCGGCTCCAGGCCGGGGAAATTGTCAAGAACGAGGACGGCGTTGATGTCCGCCCGGACGAGGTGCTGGGCAGCCCCCGCACCGGCAGAAAATTCTCCTTTGTTACCGATACCCTGGCCTTTCCCGAAATAGCAAACGAGGTCGCCGGGTCTGACCTTTTTATCTGCGAGGGCATGTTCGAAAAGGCCCTGGAAGAAAGCGCCAGGGAAAAGAAGCACATGACCGCCTGCCAGGCGGCGCATCTTGCGGCAAAGGCAAAGGTGCGCAGGCTGGGCCTCATACACTACAGCCCCCGTTATACTGAATTCAACCTGAAACAGCTTCTCAAGGAAGCCAGGGAAATATTTCCCGATACGGTGCTTACCAGGGACAGGGCCGTATTCCCCATTGAGTATATAGATTAGGAGGGCTTTCCATGATAGAGGTTCACGGCCTCTCAAAACGCTACGGCGATGTAGAAGCGGTCAAGGATGTTTCCTTTTCGGTAGGCGCCGGCCAGGTCCTCGGTTTTCTCGGCCCCAACGGCGCGGGAAAAACCACGGTGATGAAGGTCCTCGCGGGCTATCATTTCCCCACAAGCGGGGAGGCCAAGGTAGACGGCGTCTCGGTACAGGACCATCCGGTGGAAGTAAAAAAGCGCATAGGCTATCTTCCCGAAAGCGTTCCCCTGTACGGCGACCTTACTCCCGCAGAATACCTCGGCTTTGCCGCCGCGTCCCGGCTCATTCCAAAGGATAAAAGAAAAAACGCCGTTTCCAGGGCCCTTGAGTCCTGCGGCCTTGAGGAAGCCGCCGGCAAACCCATAGAAACCCTTTCAAAAGGCTATAAGCAGCGGGTGGGCCTTGCCCAGGCCATCATTCACGATCCTCCCATACTCATACTTGACGAGCCCACAGGCGGTCTTGACCCCAACCAGATTATCGAAATACGCGGCCTTATCAAAGGTTTGGGAAAGAGCAAGACGGTCATACTTTCTACCCACATACTCCAGGAAGTCGAAGCGGTATGTTCCCAGGTGCTGATCATACACGAGGGGCGCATAGCCGCCCAGGGCAGCCCCGAAGAAATAGCCCGTACCATGAAAGGGGAAATTTCCTGGGACCTGGTGCTCAAGGGAAAGAGCGCCGCTGAGACAGGGGAACTTTTCAGGCGGCTGGGAGCCGGGCAGGAAAAAATCGTTGAGCGGGACGACATGACCGTCTCCCTTTCGTTCTCCGCCGGAGGCATAGACGGGGAGGCTGTCTTTGACTGGGCTGTCGCCGGGGGGCTCAAGATACTTTCGATGAGCCAAAAACGCCTAAGCCTTGAGGATATTTTTGTAAAGCTGACGCGGGACGGGGAGGAATCATGAAAACACCGGACAGCGGGGAGTTTCTTCCCCGGCGGGCGCTGGCCCTCGCGGCCAGGGAGCTTTACTCTTCCAGTTACGCCCCGGCGGTCTACGGCATCGGGGTGTTTTTCCTGGTCTTTACCTCGGTATGGTTTTTTTATATGCAGCGCTTTTTTGTCATGGGGAGCGCCAGCCTCAGGCCGTATTTTTCAGGCTTCCCCCTGGCCTTTATCCTGGTCATTCCGGTCATCACCATGAAGAGTTGGGCCGAAGAAAGAAAAACAGGGAGCGTGGAATTGCTGCTTACCATGCCCTTTTCCGAATGGGACCTGGTGCTGGGGAAGTTCCTTTCTTCCCTCGGCGTGCTCTGCTTCTTCCTTGTCCTTACCGTTCCCGTGCCCCTGAGCCTCTTGCCCCTGGGGCGCTTTCAGGCCGGGGTGATACTCTGCGAATATATAGGGGCCCTGCTCCTCGGTTCTTCCGCCCTGTCCCTGGGGCTGCTCCTTTCGAGCCTTTCCAAAAACCAGGCCGGGGCCTTTCTGGGAAGCGCCGTGGTCCTCATGGCCATGATGCTGGTAAGCCAGCTTAATTTCACCTTCAATCTTCCGGGCTTTATCGGAAGTTTCTGCAATTTTATTTCCCTGGCCTTTCATTTTGAAAGTTTTTCAAAGGGAATCCTTGATTCCCGCGACGGCTCTTTCTTTATACTGAGCGCCCTTTTGTTTCTCTTTCTCAACACCAGGGTCATCCTGTTCAGGAAGTGGAGTTAGCATGAACAAGCGTGAAGCGTCTGTACTGAGCGCCCTGTCCCTCCTGGCCATTATCCTGGCGTTTCTGGTAACGCGAAGGGTCTTTTTCCGTCTTGACATGAGCGACAACAGGGCCTATACGATTTCCAGGGTTTCCCGGGAACTGTACCGGGAGCTTGAAGACCAGGTGCGGATAAACTATTTTCTCTCCGACCGCCTGGAGCGGATACATCCCGTGCCCAGGGAAGTCGGGGACCTGCTCAGGGAATACGCCGATAATTCCCGGGGCAGGATAGAAGTCAGCATACGGGACCCGGTGCGCTCCGGCCTTACGGATCTCATGGACCGGCTGGGTATAGTGGCCAACCAGATAGAGACCGTGGAACAGGACCAGGCCAGCGTGGCGACGGTTTATTCCGGCATACTGGTTGAATACCTCGACCGGCAGGAAGTGCTGCCCTTTGTGTTTTCTATCGATACCCTCGAATACGACCTTACCTCCCGTATCAGGAACATGGTCCGGGAAAAACAGCGCGAAATAGGCGTCATCGTGGGCGATCCCGGCAGAAGCTGGGCCGGCGATTACGGCTATCTTGACCAGGCTTTACGGGGCGCGGCCTACAGAATCAGGGAAATAAACGGCGGGGACGACATCCCCGACGAACTCCCCTCGCTCCTTGTCATAGGCGGCGCCGGGGTTCTGGACGACGGGGCGCTCTACCGCATAGACAGGTACATACAGGGCGGGGGAAGGGTGTTTTTCTCCGTTGAAAGCGTTGCCATAGATTTTGAACAGGGCATAACGCCTGATTTTGTCATGGACAGGGGCCTTCTGGCCATGATTTCGTTCTACGGCGCCACGGTACAACCCAGCCTGGTTCTGGATCAAAACGCCCTGACCTGGCCCCTGAGAACCCAGACAGCCGGAGGCATGGTTCAGCTTCGCCTGGTACAATACCCCTTCTGGATAGGCATACAGCCTGAGGCCGGCAGCAAAACCCATCCCCTTACTTCAGCCTTTAACGGCGTCGACCTCTACTGGGCAAGCCCCCTGGAACTCAATCCCCCGGAAGGCGTAAGCGCCGAGGCCCTTTTCGGCACCACGGACCGGGCGTGGCTTATGACCAGGGATTTTGCCGCGTCTCCCGAAATGGTCGACTATCTTTTCAGGCGTGAAGAGCCCGACACCAGGGGGCGGAAAATAATGGCCGCGGCCCTCGCGGGGACCTTTCCAAGCTGGTTCAGGGATCTTCCCCCCGTACAGGAAGGAGAAGAACTCCCCCCCCTGCCGGATACCCCGCGCCCGTCCCGGGTTGTGGTCCTGGGCGATACCGATTATCTTACCGGCATCATAGCGATGACCCGCAGCGAGCGCAACTTGAGCTTTATGGTACAGGCCGCCGACTGGCTGGGAAACGACGACGATATTATCAGCATAGGCAACAGGAGTTCCCCTGAGGGAAGGCTGGACAAAATCACCGACCCGGTACGGCGCGGGAGCGCCATACTGTGGAGCCAGGCCCTCAATGTAGTGCTCCTGCCCCTGGGCCTCATTGTCCTTGGCGCCGCCCGCTCGTGGAAGCGGAAAGCCGGGGGGAGGAGGGCAAGTCATGACGTATAAAAACAAAATCCGCGCCCTGCTGCTTATTACAGGCGCGCTGGTTCTCCTCCTCGCGGCAAGTTATGTGTTTGACCCCGAGCGCAGCGCTTCCCGTAATTCCCTGTATACCTGGCTTGATAGAAAATTCATTAGCGAAGTAGACCGCATAGAACTGGGCTCCCCCGGTGTTGCCGACAGCGAAGTAACCCTGCTGTACCGTGACGGCGCGTGGCGCGCCCTGCTTGCCGGCGCGCTGTTCCCGGCCAGGGAAGAACGGGTGGAGGATTTACTCGCCCTGCTTTCCCGCCGGGCAAGCTATCCTGTCAGGGCCGCTTCCGAAGCGTCGCGGGAAAGACTCGGCGTAAGCGGGGAGGCCGCCCACATACGCCTCTACGGCGGCGCCAACGCCACGCCCCTCCTTGAACTCCTTGTCGGCGGGACCGACGCCCTGGGCAGCGACGTGTACCTGCGAAAAAGCAACGCAAGGGAAATACGCTCCGGCGAAAGGAGCTTTTCGTCCTATGCCGGATCACGAAGGCAGAGCTGGTATGATTTGCGCCTGTTAGGGGGAACGCCGGACCAGGTGCAGACAGTGGAACTGCGCTACCCGCCCGGCAGAGACCCGGTGATTCTGGCGCGGGACAGCGGAACCTGGACCGTAAACAACAAGGCCGCCGACGCCGCCGCGGTTGATTCCTACATCAGGACCCTGCTTAACGCCGAAGCCGATGATTTTGTACCCTCCCTCAAACCCTCGGACCCCTTTTTCAACCAGGGAACCATAAGCATAGAACTTGCCGACGGAACTCGCCGCGGCCTCTCCCTGGGCCCCGCCCTTGACGACGGAAAACGCGGCCTCACGGTCTCGGGCACGCCGGCAGGCTCGCCCTATGTATACGCCCTCGCCGAATGGACGGTAGGGCGGCTGTTCAGGGACAGCGAGGGCTTTCTGGCGGCGGAGTAGGGGAGAGGAAGAGGAATTTACCGCTAAGTCGAATCGAACCGAAGAAGAATCACCGCTAAGTAGACCGCTTCGCGGTCAATTAAATGAGAAGAAGTCGAATAAGTAAAAGAAAGGGGAAGGGGGGCCTGTTTCCTTACCGTCGGTTGCAAAAAGCCGCCTCAGCGCCCGGCCCCCCTACGGCGCAGCCTAAAGTCTGCGCCTACCCCCCTGGTGGAGCCGGGGGGCGGCAGGATGCCGGATTACGGTACTTACTCTCGTATTATCGTGCGGATACGCTCGTTATTACT
>JAISCK010000130.1 GCA_031265635.1 Spirochaetaceae bacterium | reverse complement strand
CTGCGTTATATGGCTAAAGCCCCTCCTGAGGACTGGGACGGAATTTTCGTATTAACGGAAAAATAGCGTAAGGAGCCGTTTGTTTTGGAAAAAAGGCGCAACCCCTTAATCGGCGTCATAGGCGGCGTGGGGCCTTATGCGGGTCTTGATTTTGTCCGAGGCATTTTTAACAATACCCGCGCCCTGACCGATCAGGAACACCTCAATACGCTTCTGGTCTCCTGCCCCGGCATTATCCCCGACAGAACAAAATACCTTCTTGATGAAGAACCGGTGAATCCTTCGGGCGGTCTGTTTGAATCGGCTAAAATTCTCTATGCCGCCGGAGCGCGCCACGCGGTCGTGGTTTGTAACACCGCCCATTCGGATCGTATCTTTATGCCCTTTTGCGGCATGGTGCAGGAAGCAATGCCGGATATGGTTATTGTCAACATGCTCCGTTCCTGCGCGGATTTTGTAAAGAAAAAGCACCCGGAAATCAAGACCCTGGGTCTTTTGGCAACCAGGGGAACCTACAAAAGCCGGGTGTACGGAGAATACTTCAAAAGCGCCGAAGGTTTTTCTATCATGGAGCCTGAACTGCCGGGACAGGAGCGGATCAGTGAAGCTATTTATTCCCTGGACTTCGGCATCAAGGCTCATTCCGATCCGGTGCAGGCAAAAGCCTGCAATATTTTGTTATACGAAGGGTTCCGTCTGCTTGACCGGGGCGCACAGGGCCTGATCCTTGGCTGTACCGAACTCCCCCTGGCTGTAGACCCGACGGATTTTTCCGCCCCGGTCTTTAACCCCGGCATTCTCGCCGCCCGGAAACTTATCAGGATGGCTGCTCCCTCTTCCCTGACGGAAGAGTAGTTGTCCTGACGTTGGTCCGCCGGAAGCTCTCTTTTTCCTCTAAGGGCCGTTATACGCAAAGACAAATTCACCCAGGGGAATATCAACGGAGCTAAGAACCACCCGGACCGTGTCGTTGGGTTTAGAGTTACCGGGCGAAGAAATCTGTGTTTCGATGCCCAGAGCGGGAATCGCCGCCACGGCCCGGCCGCCTTTTGTTTCCAGAATCACCGCGTCCCAGCTTGAGCCTTTTTTGTCCGCCAAATAAACCGCTGTCCAGTGGGAGCGGGAGGCCCGCTCGGCGTGATGCACCGCCTGTGACGCCGCCTCGCCCGCCGCGAGGCGCAAAAGAATTTCGTCTTCGGAAAGCGTTTCCCTTCCCGCGAGAAAAGAACGTATCTGTTCATGGGCAAGCAGGTCCGTATACCGTCTCAAGGGGCTGGTAACCTGGGTGTAAGATTCCAGTGCCAATCCCCCGTGTATGCCGGGCTTTGCCGAAAGAAGACGGGGCCGCATACAGCGGCGGAGCTGGTAGGAGCCCGCCATGCCGGGCAGGGGGTCCCTGGGCATATCGCCGGTTTCCTGGGAAACAAAGGGAAAGGGAAGCCGCTTCCGTATGGCCCACCGGGCGGCGGCTTCTCCGGCAAGGAGCATGCACTCCCGCACCATATCCGCCGAGCGCGAAGGGTCTATGGGACTGATGCCGACCTTTCCTTCGGTTTCGTCCGGCAGGCTTACGCTGATGTGGGCCTCAGGCAGTTCTATGACCGCCGCCCCCGCCTCAATGCGGCGTCTGAGGTTGCGCAGGGCAAGGGCTTCGAGGGCCTTGAGCGCGTCATGATTCCCCGCTTCGAGCAGGGCGTCGGATTGGCCGTAACTTAAACGCGTAACCCTGACCAGCGAGGGGAAAATATCTGTTTCGGCAATGGACCCGTCCTGGGCCAGAGTCAGTTTGAAGGTAAGGGCCGGCGAGACTTCGGCAAGGCCCAGGGCATAAAAGGCCAGGTCTTCTTCGGCAAGCATGCGGAGGCTTCCCTCGGGAAGGTAGAGGGTCGCGCCTCTGTCCCTGGCTTCACGGTCCGCGGGGCTTCCGGGAAACAGCGCGGCGGCGGGATCGGCCACGTGAACATACAAAAGCTCCCCGCCTGTCCCCGGCAAAACTTCAACAGAAAGAGCGTCGTCAGGATCATTGCTCCACTCGTTGTCAATGGCATAGGACGCGAGGCCCGTTAAATCCCGCCGCGCTTCTTCCGGAGGCGGCCCTGTCCTTTGGGAGGCCGGGGAAAGATCCACGCCGAAACGGGACGGATGGGGATTCACATACGGAGACCAAAGGCCGAGCCTTAAAAGCAGCCTGTGGGCTTCCTGGGGCGTCTCGCTTTTTCCCATATCCCTGAGGGTGCGGCTCTTTTCGCTCCTGCCCCGGGAGAGGGCTTCAACATCCTGAAGAAAACGGCTGTCCCCCGGATCGGGTTTTCCTTCCTTTGCCCGTTTAAGAAAAGCGTCCCTTTCGGCGCCTTCCTTTTCTTTTTCAGCCCGCTTTTCCTCGTCGCGGGCAAGGTCCTCACGGCTCCGGGCCCGCAGTCCGGTAACGGTCCCGGAAAAGTAAAGGCCCTCCCTGAGAACGCCGTAGGCGGCCCAGGCGCTTTGGGGGCTGTATTCGCCGTAGATGAGTTCGGCGGCTTCTTTAAGGGTTACGCCGCTTTCCGCTTCAAGCAGTTCCCAGGCCCCCCGTGGATCTCCTTGCAGGGAAGAGGCCAGGGCGGCAAGTTCCTCAACGCCCGTACCTACAGGCCCGTTGTGAATAAGTTCAACATCCTTTTCCCTTACCTTGAGCGTTTGGGAACCGGCGAGTTCTATGTGGATCTTGTCATCAACGGCGCTTACCAGGGCGGGATGGCCCTTGTAGGCCACAAGGCTTTTTTCACGAATCATCGGCTAACTCTACCACAAAGTAAAATAATTTGATAACCTGAGACTCCCTTATGTAAAGCGGGACGGACTTTTTCAGCCGGGAGTTGAATGTATGCTGGTAATGAAATTCGGGGGCAGTTCGGTGGCCGACGCCGAAAGAATACTCAAGGTTTCGGATATTGTTAAAACCCAGCTTAAACAAAAACCTGTCCTGGTGCTTTCCGCCATGGGAGACACGACGGACCATCTGCTTGAGGCAGCCGGAGAAGCCCTGTCCGGGGGAAACGTTTCTGTCAAAAAAATACGGGACCTTCACCTAAAAACCATACAGGACCTGGGGCTCAAGGCTTCGGTACAGGATGAGATAGCGCCGCTTTTTAAGGAACTTGAAAGCCTCCTTGAAGGCGTGTCCCTTGTCAGGGAACTCACCGGGAGGACCAAGGACTGCCTTGTGTCCTTTGGCGAAAGACTTTCGGTGCGCATAACAGCCGCGCTTTTCAGGTCCCGCAGGATAAAAGCCCAGGCCGTTGACGCCTGGAACGCCGGTTTTGTCTCCGACTCAAACTTTACACAGGCGGAACTGCTCAGGGAAAGCTGGGACCTTATTCCACAGGCCCTGCTTCCCCTGATCGACAAAGGCGTTCTGCCTGTGATAACAGGCTTTATCGCCAAAGACCGGAACGGCAGCATCACCACCCTGGGAAGAGGCGGCTCCGATCTTTCGGCCACCATAATCGCCGCGTCCTGCGGCGCCGAAGAAGCCCAGGTCTGGAAAGACGTGGACGGCATATTGAGCGCCGATCCCCGCATTGTAAAAAAGGCCCGGCCTGTCAGGACCGTAAGTTACGAGGAGGCCGCGGAGCTTGCCTATTTCGGCGCCCAGGTGCTCCACCCCCGGGCCATGCAGCCCTGCCAGAAAACCGGAACGCCGGTCCTGGTAAAGAACACCTTTAACCCCGCCGCGCCGGGGACCAGAATAGTCTCCGCGCTGGACAAAAAGGTAAGCCCGGTCAGGGCCATTACCTCGAAGAAGAACGTTACCCTTGTGGACGTGGTTTCTACCCGCATGCTGGGCCAGTACGGTTTTCTTGAAGAAGTTTTTTCGGCCTTTGCCCGCCATCACATTTCGGTTGATATGGTGGCGACCAGCGAAGTTTCCATTTCGCTGACCCTTGACGCGGCCAATGATCTGGGCGGGCTGAAAAAGGACCTTGGCCGCATCGCCGCCGTGGAAATCAAAACCGGCAAGGCCATTGTTACCATTATAGGCGACGTGCGCCGCTCGTCGGAAATACTGGCCAGGACTTTCAGGACCTGCCAACTCCTCGGCGTTACCGTGCAGATGGTGTCCCAGGGGGCAAGCAAGGTAAACATCAGCTTCATTGTCGACGACACCGAAGCCGCCGAACTTGTCAGGGCCCTTCACGCTGATTTTTTTGACCCGCTGCCGGACGTGAGTCAGGCGTAACGCGCCGGGGCGGTACATTCAACAATAAGGAGTTTTATATAGAATGAATATTGCCATCGTCGGTTTTGGAAAAATGGGAAAAACCATTGAGAGGCTCGCCCTGGAAAAGGGCCACGGCATAGCCTTCATTGCCGATCCCGCGTCAGGCGCAAGAGAAAGCCTTTCAGGCGCGCCGCTGGTAACGGACCTGGCGTCTCAGGCGGAACTCCCGGACGCCGATGTTGCCCTTGAATTTACCGGGCCGCTCACGGCCCTCGCCAATATCAAGGCCCTGGCCGGGCGGAAAATTCCCGTTGTAACAGGAAGTACAGGCTGGCTTGAAAAACTTGACGAGGCCGGGGCGGCGGTAAACAGGGCGGGTTCCTCCCTGGTCTGGGCAGCAAATTATTCCCTGGGAGTCAACCTCTTCTATCTCATCGCTTCCCGCGCGGCGGGGCTTCTTGACAAGTTTCCGGAGTACGACCTTGGAGGCTACGAAATCCACCACAACCAGAAAGCCGACAGCCCCTCAGGAACCGCCAAAACCCTGGCCGCCCTGCTCCTTGAAAAATTCACGAGAAAAAAAAGCGTTGTCTGGGATACCCTTAACCGCAAGGCTCTGCCCTCCGAACTTCACTTTCCCAGCCTTCGCCTGGGTTCGGTTCCGGGAACCCACGGGGTGATTTTTGATTCTTCCGAAGACAGCATAGAACTCCTCCACAGGGCCCGGAACCGGGACGGCCTTGCCAGAGGCGCCCTCAGGGCCGCCGAATGGCTCTCCGAAAAAGAACGGAAAGGGGTCTTTACTATTGAGGATGTTCTCGCTGATATTGTACAGTAGACTGAGGAGTAACCATGAAAGAACTGCGGGGCGCGTTTACCGCGCTGATTACCCCCATGAAGGAATCAGGCGAAGTTGACTATGACGGGTGGAGAAGGCTCATCAATTTTCAGATTGATGAAGGCATAGACGGGCTAGTTCCCCTGGGAACCACCGGAGAAACTCCCACCCTTGATGAGGATGAAGAAGAAAAGCTCATTAAGATCGCTGTGGAAGAAGTGAAGGGGCGCGTCCCGGTCATCATCGGGGCGGGTTCCAATTCGACAAAACACATGGTCCTCTATGTTACGCGGGCGCGGGACCTTGGCGCCGATGCGGCCCTGGTGGTAACGCCCTATTACAACAAGCCCAATGACTCTGGCCTCCTCCGCCATTTTGAAGCCGCCGCTTCCGCCGGCCTTCCCGTAGTGGTTTACAATATCGCGGGCCGTACCGGAAGGAATATCCCCCCGGCCCTGATGGAAAAAATTTCCCGTATTCCCGGAATAGCGGGCGTCAAGGAAGCGTCGGGGGATATAAACCAGATGGGCGATATGATAGCCTCTGTCGCCGGGCCCAGGCGGGCGGAAGGGAGACCCTTCTATGTGCTTTCGGGCGACGATTCCTTTACCCTGCCCCTCGCAAGCATGGGCGGCGACGGCGTCATCTCGGTCATCTCCAACCTTGTTCCCGCCAGGGTAGCGGCCCTGACCAGAGCCGCGCTTTCCGGCGACATGGCCGGGGCGCGGAAGCTCCACTACGAACTTCTGCCCCTTGCCAAAACAGCGTTTATCGAAACCAACCCTGTTCCCATCAAGGCCGCCATGACCTGGGCGGGCCTCCCCGGCGGACCGGCCAGGCTCCCCCTGGGTCCCCTTGAAAGCCAAAACGAACAGGCCCTTAAAACAGTGATAAAGGGGCTGGGAATCGCCGTCACGGAAAGCGCATAACGTTCCGAAGCAACTGTCCCCGCCGTCTACCGCCCTCGTCCCTTCAGCGCGTTTTCAAGGTTATTTTTTATTATCTTTGCTATCTCCTCATCATTCGTCATAAGCCGCACCGCCGCCTCGTAATCCGCGACAGCCCTGTCGTAATCTTTTCTTTGGTAATACATATGACCGCGGGTGTTATACGCTTCACCGTAATCAGGATCAAAAGCGATAGCCTTGCTATATTCTTCTATGGCTTTGTCGTTGTCTTCTTCGCAGAAATACCGCTCGCCCAGGAAGAAATGCGCGGCGGCAATCTTTTCCTTCACTGCCGCGCTATCATCCGGATCAATACGAAGCGCCGCCTCATAGTCCGCGATAGCCCTGTCGTAGTCATCTTCACGGAAATACGCTTCGCCGCGGCTGTGATACGCGGAGGCAAGATTGGGGTCAAGGGAAATCACTTTGCTGTAGTCCGCTATGGCCTTGCCGCAGTCGTCATTCTCGAAATACGTGTCGCCCCGGCGCACATACATAACGACAGGATCGTAGTCAAGGGCAATCGCTTCGCTGTAGTCCGCTATTGCTTTATCGTAGCCGCCTTTACCGTAATACTCATCTCCCCGGTACACGTAGGCGATGGCAAGATTCTTCCTGGCTGTTTCATCATTGGGATCAAACCTCATCGCCGCCTCATAGTCCTTCATGGCCCGGTCGTACTCCTTGTTGTTGTGATACATAACCCCCCGGTTCACATACACCGTGGCAAGACCTCTCTTTATCCTCTCCGCGTTATCGTCGTTATCGCCGCCAATCCGCAGGGCCGCCTCGTAATCCGCGATAGTCCTGTCATAGTCCTTCTTACCGAGATACGCGTTGCCCCGGTTGACATACGCGGAGACATCATCAGGATCAAACGCAAGGGCTTTGTTAAAGTCCGCGATAGCGCCGTCGTAATTTTTTTTGCCGTGATGCGCAAGGCCGCGGCTGATATGCGCGGCGATACTATTATTCTTTGCCGCCTCATTGTCCGGTTCCATCCGCAGGGCCGCCTCGTAATCCGCGATAGCCTTGCCATAGTCCTTTTTACCATAATGCGCGTTGCCGCGGTGGAAATACGCGGCGGGATTGCCGCTTTCAATCCTAATCACCTG
>JAISCK010000082.1 GCA_031265635.1 Spirochaetaceae bacterium | reverse complement strand
ATACCGGGCCGCTTTGGAATAGCCGTCGGCCAGTTGGACAAAATTCTCCAGCATGAATGGATTGTTTTCAAAGCCTCCGGCGGCCAAAACTACCCCATTTTTAGCCCTGACACGGTAGGTTTTTCCTTCATGTAACAGTTCTATCCCGTGGATGATCTTTGTATTGGGGTCCTGGATCAGCCTTGTGGCGGGAGATTCGTACCACACGTCAATCTTGTCCCGTCGGGAATCTACCAAACTGTGGATAAACTTATACAGGTCCGAGCGAAAGGTAACATTGATATGAATAGTCATTACTGAGAGGTCGTTAGCTCCGGGCAAATCAGGATATTCCGGCCACGGGCGATTTACCAGGGTGGACTCGTCCAGGCCCATCTTCAAAAGCCAGTCCTTGTTGGCCATGGCGCCGTCAATCATGAATTCGATCATTTCATCGGTTTGATTGTCAAATTCCCCCCGCATGCCTTTATAGTACTGGATGGCCTCATCCCTGTGTCCAGCCACGGGACATAGAATATCCTGCCCCGCATAACGGGAATTACCGCCTTCAGAACCTTCGGGGGCCTTTTCCAAAAGCAGAACCCTTGCTCCGGCATCCGCCGCGGTTATTGATGCCGTAGCGCCCGCGAAACCAAAACCCGCCACTATTACATCATATTCCGCATCCCAGCTAAGGCCTGAAAGAAAACGGCCCGAAGCGCTGGTCCCGGACAGAGAAGCACCGGACGCACAGGCCCCAATCAGGGCTGCCGCCACTAAAACTATCGTTCCTGTAATGAAAAGACGCTTTTTCATAACTCCTCCCGCTATAATTTTCGCTTCCTCCCCGAAACCCCGCTACGCGGAGCTGCCCCTTCCGGCACGGTTTAGGATAGCGGATTCAGTATTATTTGATCTTATCAAATTGCCCTTAGCTGTGCTACGGTAAACTATGACTTTGTTCAGTTTTGCCTGGGTTTTTGTTTTCTGCCTGTTTTGGCGCGCGGCCGGAGGCAGGACAGGCGGGGTGTGGGCCCTGCTTTTCGGGTTTTGCGTTGCCCTGCTGCAGCGTTTTGCCGGTTCTTTTGTGTATGCCGGGGATTTTGGTTTTCTGCGGTGGATAAGTTCCTTTGTGGACCTCGTTGTCTTTCCGGTGCTGCTGCCCCTTGGTATCTGCTTCCTCTTTCTCGTTTTCAATGTTTTTTCCGATTCCCTTGATATGACGAATTTTCTCCTTGTCTGGCTCATTCCCTGTTCGGTTTTCAGGGCCCTGGGTCTGGAATCCCATCCCGCTCCCATGGAAGCGGTGTTTGTGCCCCTGCTCTGGACTTCCCTGGCTGTGGGCATGCCTTTTTTCATCAGGATGGGCGGGGAGTTGTACGGATTCCGCTCGGCGCTGGCCATTGCCGCCTGCGCGGCGCTTCCCCTGGCCGGTATCACCGCCTACTGGGCTTTTTTCGGACACAGGCTGTTCCTGGCCTATGCCCTCGCCGGCCTCACGGTACTGCCCATGTTCAGCACCATGACTATCTATGTTATCAAAGCGGAAAAACATGGCTAGGGCCCCGGCTGACCAGAAGGCCGGAAACAGGCGCTGCCCCAGGAAGCCGACATCCCGCCAGATCAGGGCCCAGACCAGCAGGACCCGCATTTATGAGACCGCCGTCGCCCTGATTAAAAAGAACGGCTACGACAATACAAGCATCAGCGATATTTGCGGGGAAGCGGGCATATCCACCGGCGCTTTTTACCATTACTTCAAATCAAAACATGAGATACTCAGCGAACTGTATATCAGGGCCGACTATTTTTTTGAGGATTATATAGCCGCCCGGAAGAAAAAGAAAAATTCCGTTGAAGAAGCCAAGGATTATATGGCCGTCTATATTCACTTTGTTACCCTTGAGGGCCTCAACAACGGCATGGATATGTGCCGGAACCTCTATACCCCCAAAAATGAACTTTTTGCCAAAGAAGGCCGGTCCATGCAGACCCTTCTGGAAACCCTCATACAGCGGGGCCAGGAAAAAAAGGAAATTTCCCTAAAATTTACCCCTCATGAATGGGTGAATTTTTTGTTCGCCGTATTGCGGGGCATAGTTTTTGACTGGGTGCTCCGTTCCGGAGTCTACGATATCGAGGAATACGCCAAATTTCATATTGAATGTCTGGGAAATTACCTTTCCTATTGAGAAAATTATTGCTTTTTTTACTGATACCCCGTACAATTATTTGACCGAACCGATTCGGTCAATCCGGTCAGCCGGTTTTGGCTGGCGGGCCTGCCGGGTCCGCCGCAAACAGGAGGAAAGAATGAAAAGATGTATTACCGTATTTTTGACGGCGCTCATGGCTTTTTCGGTCCTGGGCTGCGCGTCATCATCAAAAATCAGTTTTACCCCCGGAACCTACCAGGGTACGGCCCAGGGTTTTAACGGTGATGTAACCATGGAGGTCAGCGTTGACGCCGGGCGCATACTCGGCGTCAGGGTTGTGTCCCAAAACGACACGCCCGAAATTTCGGGGCTGGCCTATGAGCGTATCCCCGCCGCCATTGTCTCGGGCCAGACCCTGGCTGTGGATACGGTGTCAGGCGCTACGTACAGCAGCCAGGGCATCATCAACGCGGTAACCGCGGCGCTTGAAAAAGCCGGCGCGGATATCGCGGCCCTCAGGTCGCGGCGGCCCGTGTCCGCTACGGCGGCCCGGAGTTCCAGAAAAGAGACCTATGACATTGTCGTCATCGGCGCCGGCGGCGCGGGTCTCGCGGCGGCTATTTCCGCCCAGCAGGCGGGCGCCAGGGTTGTGGTGCTTGAAAAAATGCCCCGTGCCGGAGGCAATACCATTATTTCAGGCGCGGCGTATAACTCGGCTGATCCGGGCCGCCAGGCATCCATTGCCATGAACGAGGCCAACAGGGCTACCATCCGGGAGATGACCGGCAAGGCCCCCCACGACGCCTTTGAGGCTGAACTGCAGCAAACCGTGGCGAGGCAGTTTGCCGAATTTACCGCCGCCCGCAGGCCCGGCCTTTTTGACAGCCCCGAATGGCACATGCTCCAGACCTATAACGGCGGCGACTATGTGGCCGACCCCGCGCTGGTCAGGACCTTCGGGGAAAACACCCTCGCCGCCCTGGAATGGGAAATAAGCATGGGCATGCAGTTTACCCCTGATATTTTCACCGTCCTCGGCGCGCTCTGGCCCCGCTCCCACCGGCCGGTCATGCCTCTGGGAACAGGCTATATCACCACGGACCTCAACTACATTGAACAGCACAAGGACATGATAACCCTTCTCGTGGACACCAAGGCCACCGACCTTATCATTACCAACGGCAGGGTTACCGGCGTTAAGGCTTCCGGCATAGACATCGACTATGAATTTACCGCGTCCAAGGCGGTGGTCATTGCTACCGGCGGGTTCGGCGCCAACAAGGAACTGAGGCAGAAGTACAATACCCAGTGGCCCAACCTGGACAACGCGGGAACCACCAACCATCCCGGCGCCACCGGCGACGGCCTTGTGCTGGCGGAAAAAGCGGGGGCGAATTTTGTGGGTATGGACTATGTCCAGCTCCTCCCCATGGGCGACCCCGCGTCGGGAAGCCTTTCGGGCAATATTGAACAGGGTGTGGAAGACCGTTTCTTTGTCAACAAGAGCGGCAACCGTTTTGTGGACGAAGGGGCCCGCCGGGATGTGATGACCCTGGCCCTCTTTGATCAGCAGGACGCCTACATGTGGGTAATCTGCGACAGGCACAGTTATCCCACGCCCCAGACCAAGAATAATTTTAACGAAACCATAGAAGAACTCGTGCAGCAGGGCAGGGCTTTCAGCGCCGATACCATTGAGGAACTGGCGGCGAAGATCAATGTTCCCGTTGCCAATCTCAGGGCCGCGGTGGCGGAATTCAACGCCGGCGTTGACGCGGGCAGGGACAAGTGGGGAAGGACCCTCTGGCGGATCAAGATAGACACGCCTCCGTATTATGCCGGCCCCCGCATTCCCACCGTACACCATACCATGGGCGGTATCCAGATCAACACCAGGGCCCAGGTCATCAACAGGAACGGCCAGGTCATACCCGGCCTCTATGCCTGCGGTGAAACGACCGGCGGCATTCACGGCTCCAACCGCCTGGGCGGCAACGCCCTCGCGGACATCCACGTATTCGGCCGTATAGCCGGAACCAACGCCGCCGCGGAACGCTGAAAGAACCAACTCTAAAAACCCAAGTTTTTAGAGTCCTCTGCAGTAAAAATGAAAGGGGCCGTCCTTGTTTTCAGGGCGGCCTCTTTTTCAAATGTTACGGATCATCACAAGCTTCGTAGTCGCAGCGGCAATAGGGGGCGGTGCAGCCCGGCAGGGGCAGGGCAGGGGCCTGATTGACGGGAAAGATCCGGGGGTAATCCTTGATATGTTCGCAGTCAAGATCGCCGCCCAGATTGGTTATTTTGATTTTGGTAATGCCCCGTGCCCTCAACTCCATGAGTTTGTACTTCCTGCTGATGGTAAAATAATTCATATAATAAATGATGGGGATAATGCTTTGGGGTTCCTTTTCGGAAAGGCCCTTTTCGGTCATACATTCAACCATTTCCCGCGAGATTTTGCGGTCGGCCTTAAAGTGAAGGGCTTCTTTCTCCTCCTCCGAAAGGCAGTCGCTGTAGGAAAAGGGGTCGGTGTAGTAGCCCCCTATCTTGGGAATGATCCGCTCCATATGGGACAGCTTTTCCGGCTTAAAATAACCGGATTTTTCAATGTCCCGCATCATTCCGGCCATGGTTTCCTTTCTGACAATGTCATTCCGTTCATTGCGGTTAAGCACAACATACGAGGCGGCGCTTACCAGAGTCTTGACATCGTCTCCGGCCTGTTTTGTTGCCAGGACTTCCCTGACTTTTTTTGCCAATTCCAGAAAATCGGCTGCCATAACTTCCCCCTTAGCTGTCCGGTCGGTTTCGCAAGTATACAATAAATTTCTGTTTTTGTACCACCCCTTGACCTTTTTTGAACCTTGCCCCATACTTTCGGGGATTTCCCCGGTAGGGGTCCCTTATTGGGGGATGTATTTTTTTACAAGGAGACGGTGAAGTGCCCTGCGGAAGAAAGCGCAAACTCAAGAAGATAGCCACCCACAAACGGAAGAAGAAGCTCAGAAAAAACAGGCACAAGAACAAGTAGGATCTGTCCGCGAAGCAGGGGCTTTGCGGGCAGACCCGTGTGGCCCGGACCGGCTTCCCGTCTGAAACCTTTTACGAAAAGGGAGTTTCGTATATATTTGCTGTATGACCGGCAAAACGCCGTTGCTTCAGGAAATTCATGAACCCAAAGATTTACGGTGTTTGAGTTATGCCGGTCTTAGGGAATTGGCTTCGGAAATCAGGGCTCTTATTGTGTCCACGGTGAGCCGTAACGGCGGGCATCTCGCTTCCAATCTTGGCGCGGTGGAACTCACCATAGCCCTGCACCGGGTTTTTGATTCACCCAACGACAAAATAGTTTTTGATGTGGGGCATCAGTGTTATACCCACAAAATACTTACCGGAAGGGCGGCCTCCTTTGAAAGCCTGCGCCGTTCCGGGGGAATTTCCGGTTTTCCCAAAAAAAGTGAAAGTCCCCACGACGCCTTTGAGACCGGGCATGCCTCTACATCGATTTCGGCGGCCCTGGGGCTTCTTGCCGGGGAAACGCTTTCGGGCGGAACCGGCAGGGTTGTGGCGGTCATCGGCGACGGCGCCCTTACCGGCGGTCTTGCCTATGAGGCCCTTTCCCATGCCGGGCAGCTTGACCTCCCCCTGGTGGTAATACTCAACGACAACAACATGTCCATAAGCCCCAATGTGGGGGGGCTTTCAAAATATTTAAGCCGTCTCAGTATGAAGTCGCGCTACCAGAGCATAAGGCGGGGTATAGACCGCTTGGTCAAGCGCTTTCCCTTTTTCGGGTCCCGTATCTATGACGGCATGCAGAGGATGAAGCGGGGCGTCAAGGCCCTTTTTTATACCGACAATTTTTTCGTTGATCTGGGTTTTGAGTATGTCGGCCCCATAGAGGGCCACAATCTGCCTGTCCTGGAAGAGGTGCTCAGGGATGTCAAAAAGCTGGGCCGGCCCGTGGTGGTCCATGTAATTACCCGCAAGGGCAAGGGTTATGCCTTTGCCGAGAATGATCCGGGAAACTACCACGGGGTTCAGTCTTTTTCTGTTGAAGACGGTCTTGTGGAGCCGGGGAATACGCCTTCGTTTACCAATGTTTTTTCCGCCGCCATTGTCGCCCTGGCCAGGAAGGACAGCCGTATCGTGGCGGTTACCGCGGCCATGGAAAAGGGTACGGGGCTTGGTCCTTTCAGGGCCGAATTCCCCGGGCGGTTTTTTGACGTGGGCATTGCCGAGGAACACGCGGTTACTTTTTCATCGGGCCTGGCAGCCGCCGGTCTCAGGCCGGTTGCGGCCCTGTATTCAACTTTTATGCAGAGGGCGGTGGACCAGGTGATACATGACACGGCCCTGCAGCGCAATCCGGTCATTTTCGCGGTTGACCGGGCCGGTCTGGTAAGCGACGACGGCGAAACCCACCAGGGGCTTTTCGATATAGCCCTTTTCCGGCAGGTTCCCGGCATGACCATACTGGCCCCGGCGGGCAGGGCGGAGCTTGAGGCCATGCTGGCCTTTTCCGCGTCTCTTGCCTCTCCTTCAATTATACGCTATCCCAAGGCGGCCTGTCCCCAGGACCATCCGTCCTTTGCCCTTCCCCTGGAACCGGGCAGGGGTGTTTTTGTCCGCGAGAAGGGGGGGAAGGCGCTCATAGCCTTTACCGGCAGTCTCTATCCCCAGGCGCTTGAGGCCGCCGACCTGCTTGAGGCTTCGGGCATTGACGCCGATCTCTACAATCTTCGTTTTATCAAGCCCCTTGACGAAGACTACCTTGTTTCGGTTCTCGCGCGGTATGAGTCTGTCCTCTTTGCCGAAGACGGCATACGTTCCGGCGGCATAGGGGAATACACCGCGGCCCTTGCCCTCAGGCGGCGGCTGTCGTGCCCGGTTTTTGCCCTGGGCGTTCCCGATACCTTTGGCAACCTGGGAAGAAGGGACGAACTGCTTGCCCAATACGGCCTCGACGCGCGGGGCATAGCCGGGGCGGTCTGTGAACTCTGCCCAAGGCCCGGCCTGCGGGTTCTTTCCAAAGCGGCGCCGGGATGAGCATGGTCGGCCTTCCCGGAGGCAGAGTTCTTGATCTTTCAGGCTCCCCGCTTATCATGGCCATAATCAACTGCAATGACGATTCCTTTTTTGCCGGGAGCCGGGCAGACGGGGAAGCCGCCGTTGACAGGGCACTGCGTTTTCTTGACCAGGGCGCCCATATCATTGATTTCGGCGCCGAATCAAGCCGGCCCGGCGCGGTCTATATTCCCGCACGGGAAGAAATACGCCGTCTTGCGCCGGTCATAGAGTCATTCCGGCGGCGTTCGGACGCTCCCGTTTCGGTTGACACGAGAAAAGCCGAAACCGGGAAGGCGGTCCTGGACGCCGGCGCCGACATAATCAACGATATTTCAGCCCTGGAAGATGATCCTGACCTTGCCCCCCTCTGCGCCGGGCGGGGAGCGGCGGTGGTGCTTACGCATAAAAAGGGAATTCCCCAAACCATGCAGCTTTTTCCCCACTACGATGACCCTGTCCGCGAGGTCAGGGAATATCTCGCGAAGGCGGCGGAACGGGCCCGGCTCGCGGGCATAGCGGGGGACCGCATCATTCTCGATCCCGGCATAGGTTTCGGCAAAACAACGGAAGACAACTGCGCCCTCATAGCCCACCTTGCGGAAATACGCGGCAGCGATTATCCTGTTCTTGTGGGCTTGTCCCGGAAGAGTTTTATCGGAGAACTGACCGGAAGGCCCGTTGAGGAGAGGCTCTGGGGAACCCTGGCCGCCGAAGCTGCCGCCCTGTTTTACGGCGCCGGCATACTCAGGGTTCATGATGTACGGGAGACGGCGGATCTCATCGCGGTGTGGAAGGCTGTTGCCGTCTCCAAAACTAAGGTCAGCGAATATGCAATGGGTTGAACGTCTTACCACGCTGTATAATCTCATGAGGCCGGTTCTGGATATTGCCATCCTGGCCTTTCTGCTGTACAAAGCCTATGACCTCCTCGAAAAAACCCAGGCCCTGCAATTGGTCAAGGGCGCGGGCTACCTTGCCCTTGTGTACGGCATGGCCCATATTCTCAGGCTCACCACCCTGCAATGGGCCCTTAACATTATCGCGCCGGGGCTTTTCATCGCCATAGCCATAGTGTTCCAGCCCGAACTGCGGAAGATCATCATACGCATAGGCCAGGGGAATTTCTTCAACCTTGATAATAAACCCCGGCTGGGCCAGCTTGAGGCGGCGGTAACGGCGGCGGAAATACTTTCCCAGCAAAGACGGGGGGCCCTGGTGGTTTTTCCCCGGCGTACCAACATCAAAAACATCATTGACACGGGAACGCGGATCAACGCGGACCTTTCCTCGGCGCTGATTATTACGATATTTGAATTTGACGGCCCCCTTCATGACGGCGCCCTGGTTATACAGAACGGCCGCATGGCCGCGGCGGGCTGCCTCCTGCCCCTGTCGGAACAGCAGGACATCAGAAAAAGTTTCGGGACCCGCCACCGCGCGGCCCTGGGCATGTCCGAGCAGACGGACGCCGTGGTACTGGTGGTTTCCGAGGAAACAGGGGCCATATCGCTGGGCTATGACGCCAAACTGTACTACGATCTTTCCCCCCTGGAAGTGCAGCGCAAACTCAGGGAGATTCTTGACCAGGACTCACGGGGCGGGGAGAGCGAACAGGAGACCGGCATAGAAAGCGGAAAGGATGTTCTGATTGAACGCTAGCAAACTTCTGGAAAAGGCAACGGAAAACTGGTTTGCCAAAGTGGCTTCTATTTTTGTCGCCATAGTCCTTTTTGTTTTCCACCGGGTAAGCGCCCTGGAGGAACGTTTTTTATCGGTTCCCCTGACTGTCCGCGCCGCTAACAATCTTGTTCCGTCCAATTCCTATCCCCGCACAGCCAGGGTCAGCCTCAGGGGAGAACCCAGCAGCATCTTCCTCATCATGGACAGCGATATAGAAGTGTATGTAGACCTTTCATCCTATACGGAACCGGGCTCCTACCAGGTTCCGGTCGAACTAACCAAGACAGGCACGGCTCTGGGCATAGAGCCCCTTGAGCTGCGGGTTGATCCCCTGGAAATACCCCTTGAGCTTGATTACCGCGACCGCAAGCTGGTTCCCGTGCGGCCCGGCTTCGGCGGCTCGCCGGAACAGGGCTACGAGCTTGAGTCCTATACCCTTGAGCCGTCACAGATTGAACTGGTCGGCCCCCGCAAGCGCCTCGAAAAAATCAACGATCTTTCCACCGATTATATTGAACTTCAGGGCCGCAGCGCCGGTTTTATGTCCCAGGTGCATGTGGTAAACAGCGATCCCCTGATAACCGTACAGGGAAGCGGCCAGGTGGAGGTCAGGACTTTCATCAGGGACAGGGTAATACGGAAAAATTTTGAAAATATCCCCATTCAGTTCAGGGGGCTTGACAGCGGCCTTGCCTATGACGGCCAGAATCTGTACGGCCGCGTGGTCCTTGAGGGAGGCCAGAATCCTCTCGAAAACTTTGTGCTGCCTGCCGGGGCCCTGTATGTTGACTGTTCCGGCATAACGCTGCCGGGCTCTTACACCCTGCCCGTTCACGCCGAAGTGTTTCCGCTTTTCGAGGCGGCGGTGTTTGAACCGGGAAGCGTCTCCGTAGAAATAGACGCCAGGCGCTAGGACAGGATATGATAACCGGAATAGGCATTGACGTGGTTCATGTGCAGCGGCTCGAAAAATGGATAGGCAAACCCGGCCTCCTTGAACGGTACTTTCATCCTGACGAGCTTGAACTTTCCCTGTCCAGGGGAAAAAGCGCCGCCCTGTCCCTGGCGGCCCGCTTTGCCGCGAAAGAAGCCTTCGGCAAGGCCCTGGGCACGGGGCTTGCGGGCATAGTGCTCAAGGATATACTGGTGGTGAACAGCCATAACGGCAAACCGGAGATCAGGCTCTTCGCTACCGCCAGGGCGGCGCTGGCAAGGGCGGGCGCGTCGAAGGTCCATGTATCGCTGACCCATGAACGGGATAACGCCCTTGCCATGATTGTATTGGAAGCCGGTTGAGCGGGAACAGCACATGATGGATATAAACAGTTTTGAGGACAGGGACATAAAAATTTCCTTTTTGTCGAAGGAAGAAACGCGCTGCCCTGTCTGCGAGGCCGTCCTCCAGAGGGAAGAACTGCTTTCAGGAGGCGGGAGGCTCATAGCCGGTTCGCTTACCGATGAACTCCACAGGCTCTACGAGCCTTCGGCGAAATTCGGCGTGGTATATCCCCTGAACTATCCGGTTACGGTATGCCCCGAATGCTGGTTTGCCGCCTGGGACAAGGACTTTCAGAGCTTTCCCGAAAACCGCCTGAACAAGGCCATGCAGGACAGGGACTCAAGGATACAGGAAGTCCAGCGGGTTTTTCCGCCTGTGGATTTTTCCGGTCCCCGGGGACTGGCCGAGGGCGCGGTTTCCCATTACCTTGCCCTGAAATGTTACGATTATTTTCCCAAGGAATTTTCCCCCACCGTCAAGCAGGGTGTTTCCGCGCTCAGGGGGGGCTGGCTCCTTGATGAACTGCACGGCAAGTATCCTGACCAGCATTTTGACTGGCTTTCCCGGGTGTTCAAAAACAAGGCCCAGTTTCTCTACCACGAGGCGGTATTCCGGGAACAGTCGGGAAAGGAGCCCCTTTCGGGAATCAAGAATTTCGGCCCCGATACCGACAAAAACTACGGGTATGAGGGGGTGCTGTACCTGACGGGGCTTTTGCAGTACAAGTACGGGTTACGCGATACGGGCAGCAGGGCGGACCTTTTGGGCGAGTCCAAAAGGACCATAGCCAAAATATTCGGCCTGGGCAAGTCAACCAAAAACAAGCCCGGCCCCCTTCTTGAACACGCGAGGCGGCTCTACGACGATATCAATGTTGAGCTTAATGAGACCGATGAATGAACGGAACATACGCCTGCTCATCGCCTATGACGGCACTGATTTCGCGGGCTGGCAGATACAGAAGAACCGGAGAACCGTCCAGGCCCTTATAGAAGCCGCGCTGGAAACCATGCACCGGGAACGAAGGGCCCTCACCGCTTCGGGAAGAACCGACGCCGGGGTTCACGCCGCGGGGCAGACGGCGAATTTCCATACAGATATAGCGAACATGGAAGGCCGCCGTTTTGTGCCCGCCCTTAATTCGCTGCTTCCCAAAGATGTACGGGTGCTTGACGCCGCCGAAACCTCTTTGGATTTTCACGCCCGTTTTGACGCCCGGTCCAGAACCTACCGCTACCATATCATCGCCGGAAGGGCCGCCCTTCCCCATGAAAGGCGTTATGCCCTCCAGCTATGGCGGCGTCCCGACATAAACAGGCTGAACGAATACGCGCGGCGCTTGCGGGGCGAGATGGATTGTTCGGTTTTCGCCAGCCCCAAGGACCCAAGCAAATCACGGACGCGCTATATATACGGGGCGTCGTTTTTTGTCGAGGGGGATACGCTGGTTTTTGAGATAAGCGCCAACGCCTTTCTCTGGCGCATGGTCCGCTCGGTAGCCGGAACCCTGCTTCATTATGAGCAAAAGGGGCTTTCCGCCGCGTCCTTCGGGGATATACTGAATTCCGGGGACCGTTCCCTTGCCGGGCCCACCGTTCCCCCTGAAGGGCTTTTTCTCTGGAAGGTTGAATATTACCGGGGGTGCGTGTGAAGGTTTTTTATTTTCTCAGGGCATTGTGTTTTTTTCTTGCTTTAGAATCCTGCCTTGTTCTCCCGGAACTTGCCGCCCTGGGCGTCGGGGATAAAGGCGTTTCCGGCAACGGGCGGCCGGAGCGTATCGTAAGTCTCAGTCCGGGGGTAACGGAAATACTGTACGCCCTGGGCGCGGACAGGGAACTTGTGGGCGTTACCGACTACTGTAACTATCCCCCGCAGACTTCTGAAAAAACCAGGGTAGGGGGTTTTTCCGGGGCCACGGTAAGCGTGGAAACCATAGCGGCCCTGCGGCCCGACCTGGTCATCGTATCCGGGGAAATGCACGGCCGTGTCGTCGAACTTCTCGACGGCCTGGGCATACGGTCCCTTGCCGTGGAGCCGGAGAGCTTTTCCGAAGTGTATGACACCATAAGGCTCCTCGGCGCGGTCACCGGCCATGAAGAAAACGCCGGAGACCTGATCAACACTATACGGGAAAAAATAGAGCGGGCACAATCACGGCGGCAGGGCAGGGAAATCCCCGCTGTTTTTTGGGAACTCTGGGATAATCCCCTTTTGACCGCCGGCGGCCCCACGCTGATAAGCGAAGCCATAGCTCTTGCCGGCGGAAGAAACATATTCGCCGGACTGGGCCAGCGCTGGCCCGAGGTCAGCTATGAGGAAGTGCTGCGCCGCCGTCCCCAGTGGATTCTGTCCGCCGATGACCACCGGCTTGACGCGGCCCTGCTTTCGCGGCGGCCTTCCTGGTCCCGCATTCCGGCGGTAGAGGCAGGGCGCATAGCCTCTGTCAGCGCCGACATGATAAGCCGTTACGGGCCAAGGCTTGCCGACGCGGTTCTGCTTATAGCGGAGATACTGTATCCATGAAGACCCGCGGCTATCTTTTGTTCATGGCGTTCCTCTTTTTCGTTCTTGTCCTTTCTTTTTTCTTTGGGCTTTTTTCAGGCCCCGTGGCGCTCAGTCCCGGCGCGGTACGGGAAGCCCTTGCCTTTGTTTTTTCGGGCAGGGGCGACGATACCCCGGCGCTGATACTGTTTTCGATACGCCTTCCCCGCCTGATACTCGCCATTGCCGTAGGCGCTTCCCTTGCCCTGTCCGGGGCGGCGTTTCAGGGTTTTTTCCGCAATTCCCTTGCCGACCCCTTTGTGATAGGCGCTTCTGCCGGGGCGGCGCTGGGAGCGGCTCTGGCCATGACCTGGGGACCGGCGCCCGGCGCTTTTCCCCTTGTGCAGCTTTCGGCCTTTACCGGCGCCCTCGGCGCGGTGTTCCTCGCCTTTGCCGTGTCCCGTTCCGCGGGCAGCCCGCCGCCGGCAGCCGCCCTGCTCCTCGCCGGTTCGGGCATCGGGGCTTTTTTTTCCGCCCTGCTTTCCCTTGTCATGGTGGTCAAGGACAGAAGCCTGACCAGGGTCTATTACTGGCTTCTGGGCAGCCTTGGCGGAAGCAGCTGGAAGGGCCTCCTGCCCTCGCTGCCCGTGATGGCCGCGGGCTGCGCCATCATAGCCCTCACCGCGCGGCCTTTGGACCTCATGATCCAGGGCGACCAGACCGCCGAGAGCCTTGGGGTAGATGTAAAAAAGACCCGCCTTTTTATAGCCTTAGGCGCTTCCCTCGCGTCGGCGGCGGCGGTGGCCCAGGCCGGCATCATAGGCTTTGTGGGACTTGTGGCCCCCCATTGCGTGCGGCTTGTCGCCGGCCCTTCCCACAGAAGGCTCTTTCCCGCGTCGGCCCTGAGCGGCGCCATACTGGTGCTGCTATCGGACAGCATTGCCCGGAACGCCATGCCGCCCATGGAACTTCCCCTGGGCATCATTACCTCCCTTGCCGGCGCTCCCTTCTTTCTTTTTCTCCTGGTCAAATACGGAAGAAAACTGGGGAATTTCCCGTGAGCGTTCCCATGCTTGAAGCTGAGGGACTGGGAGCCGCGTACCGGAAAAAATCTGTCCTCGCCGGTATAAACATCGCTGTTCACGGCGGGGAACTGGCCGTGCTCATAGGCCCCAACGGCTCGGGAAAGACCACCCTCCTTAAAACCCTGGGCGGCCTGCTTCCCCGGAACAGCGGCGAAATCAGGCTTGACGGCAGAAAGCTCCATGAATACACCCGCAGGGAGCGGGCGTCGCGCCTCGCGTATCTTTTTCAGGACGCCGGAACCCCCTGGTCCTTTACCGTGAAGGAATGTATAGCCCAGGGCCGTTTTTTCAGGCAGGGCTGGTTTGGCGGCGAAAACGCCGGGGACAGGCAGGCTGTCGAGGGGGCCATAGAGGCGGCCGGACTTGGCGGCTTCCAGGAAAGGCCGGTACATGAACTTTCAGGCGGCGAATACCAGCGGGTCCTCATAGCCAGGGCCGTGGCCCAGGAAGCCTCCTGCCTTCTCCTTGACGAACCCGCGGCGAATCTCGACCTCAAATACCAGTACCGTATGATGGAACTGCTTAAAACCCTGGTTAAGGAAAAGGGAAGGGCGGTGCTGGTGAGCCTCCACGAACTTGGCCTCGCGGGACTTTACGCCGATACAATCATAGTCCTTGACAAGGGCCGCATAGCCGCCCAGGGGAAACCCGGACATATTCTTACCGGGGAACTACTTAACAGGGTGTTTGAGCTTCCCGTTTCAGGAAACGGGCTATATAAAGGGGTCCCATGCCTCCCGCCGTATCGGGAAGAATGATGCTGCCGTGAAGGGTTTTTTCTCCTTCCGAAAAATCAGGTCTATCGGTAATCACGGACTCCCCGTATTTTTCAAGCAGCCGTGAAACAGGGCCGTCGTTTTCTTCGGGGGTTAAAGAGCAGGTGATATATACCAGGGACGCCCCTTCCCTTAAAAGGAGAAAGGCCGATGAAAGCAGGGCCCACTGGCGCTTTGCGAGAAAGCGGGGCCGCGCCGGGCTCCACGCGTCAAGGGCCCCCGGCTGCGAAGCGGCGGCCTGGCCGAGTACATGGCGCTCGCTGGAACAGGGGGCGTCAAGCAGTACCGCGGCAAAGCGGCCCTGTTCGGTTTTCCTTCCCCCTTCCCGCGCGGCGTCAAAGCCCGATACTTTTACCCTGGACCGCAAAGGGCCGGGAAGATGTTCGTCAAG
>JAISCK010000080.1 GCA_031265635.1 Spirochaetaceae bacterium | reverse complement strand
GCTAAAATTCTCTATGCCGCCGGAGCGCGCCACGCGGTGGTGGTCTGTAACACCGCCCATTCGGATCGTATCTTTATGCCCTTTTGCGGCATGGTACAGGAAGCGATGCCGGATATGGTTATTGTCAACATGCTCCGTTCCTGCGCGGATTTTGTAAAGGAAAAGTATCCGGGAATCAAGACCCTGGGGCTTTTGGCAACCAGGGGAACCTACAAAAGCCGGGTCTACGGAGAATATTTCAAAACCGCCGAAGGTTTTTCGATCCTTGAGCCTGAACTGCCGGGGCAGGAGCGGATCAGCGAAGCTATTTATTCCCTGGACTTCGGCATCAAGGCTCATTCCGATCCGGTCCAGGCAAAAGCCTGCAATATTTTGTTATACGAAGGCTTCCGCCTGCTTGACCGGGGCGCCCAGGGCCTAATCCTTGGCTGTACCGAACTCCCCCTGGCGGTGGACCCGGAGGATTTTTCCGCCCCCGTTCTTAACCCCGGCATTCTCGCCGCCCGGGAACTTATCAGGATGACTTCCCCCTCCTCCCTGACGGAAGAATAGTTGAACAGCCTCTCTAATTAAAAATCGCCGGGCCGAAGCGGGCGATCATGTCGTCTTTATCGGCCAGGGGACAGGCCAGGAACGCGCGCCTTCCAATCTTGATGTCCCGGTTCAGAATGGTAATGTTTTTAAGGCTCCTGCATTGGGAAAAGGCGAATTCGGCGATTTCGGCGACGTTACGGGGGATGAGAACGGCGTCGAGCTTTTCGCAGCCCGTAAAGGCCTTTTCAATTTTGACCACCCCGCTGCCGATGATGACATCGGTCAGATTCCTGCAGCCCGAGAAGGCATTGTCGGGGATAACCGTCACCGACGGCGGGATGACGATGCCGGTGAGGGCCCGGCAGTCGTCAAAGGCCCCCGCCCCGATGCTCTGAACGCTTGAAGGAATGACAATATCCGTCAGGGCGGTACAGCGGGCAAAGGCGTTGCGGCCGATGGCGGTTACCTTGTCGTGAAGCACTATCCGTTTAACCCGGCCGTTCTGCCTGAACGCCGCGTCGCCTATCACCGTAACGGTATCGGGGATGAACACTTCCTCGTCGCTGCCCGTGTAGGCCTTCAACGTTCCGTTTTCGCTGACAAAGCGCATGTTCTGGAAATTTTCCTCCCGCCGCCGCGCCTCCTGCGCCTTTCGCTGTTCGCGCAGGGCCTGTATTTGCGGCCATTGGGACTCGAACCGCGAGAAGATCGCCTGAACCTCCCGCTTTTCGGCATCCGTCCCGGCCGTGTTGAGGGCCCTCCGCAGGTATACTTCGCAGTCGTTAAAGTCAAAATCCTTAAAATCGCCGGAATAACACCGGACGATGCCGAGCCACCCCTTGTAGTTTTGGGGAAAAGCCCGGGCCAGGTTATTGTAGTACCGCAGGGCTTCCCGAATTTCTCCCATGGCATAAAAAGTTTCCGCGTTTTGCAGAAACCACCGCATAAGACGGTCATCTTCCCGCAGCCCGGTTTTTACGGAATCGGCGAATTCCTCAGCCCCGGCGGTACCCACGCCGCTCCTCAGCGCCTGTTTCCCCGCCTCCGTCAGCCTGACCCCCATCTGGGACACCAGATCCTCAAAGGCGTCTTTCAGAACCGAGAGCCCCTGCAGATCCCGCAGGGAACAGCTTTTCGGTGCGTACGAGGCCCTGCGGACGCCGGTTTCGGCGCCGGTGATTGCCATTTCCAGCAGGAAGGCCCCCTGTCCTGTTTTTTTCAATGAACCGGTAAGGATATACTGCGCGTTGGTCAGGTTGCCTATCTTGATGTACTCGTCCTCGGAATAACCGCCCGACAGGGAACGGTCCTGTTCCGCAAGGACCGTCTCCAGGTTCTGACGATCCACCACGGTCATGGACGAGTATTTGTTAAAGTCCGCCGCCATGCTGCCCTGTATCAGGGCCAACAGCCATTCCTCGTCCGGCGCCAGCCCCTGCCCGCCGGGCAGCAGCACCGCCACCCGGATACCCCTGCCCCCCTCTCCCTCAAAATACCCGCTTTCCTGGGCGGACAACATCCGGACGGCGAGGATAAAAACCAAAAATATCACCATATATCGTTTCATAATACTATTTTTACCACCACCCGGAAGGAAGATCAAGAACAGGGAAAAAAGGAAGGGTGAGGGGTGAAAGGTGGAGGGTGTCGCGTGTGGTTCGTGGTAAAATTTCTTAATTTCCCTCAAAACCCGAAGCGCCTTCCATCCCAAGGCCGTAATAGGGTATATTTACCATAGGAGTCAAACATGGAGACAATGCAAGCGGCAGGCGAAGGGCCGGCCTTTGAGAAGGTTTGGACAAGTATACAGGACCTCATAGAGAGCCAAAAGGTAACCGACCGCCAAATGAAGGCAACCGATAAGCGGGTTGGGGAACTTACCAACCGCTTCGGAGAAATGGTCGAATATATGGTTATTCCTAACCTGCTGGCGAAATTTGAGGAAATGGGATTTGTTTTTACAAAGGCAAACCGCACGGAAATTAAAGACAGGGAACATGACATATTCGCGGAAGTTGACGCTTTGCTGGAAAACGGTGATAAGGTGATGGCTGTCGAGATTAAGACCAAGCCCAACATTGACGATATAAACGACCATATCGGGCGCATGGGAAAATTACGCAGATATGCCGATTTACATGGCGACGAGCGGAAATATTTTGGCGCTATTGCCGGGGTAGTTTTCAGCGACAGTGAAAAAATCTATGCCCTGAAAAATGGTTTTTACGTGATAGAGCCGTCAGGAGACACATTTACTATCATTGAACCGAAAGGTAATTATTATCCTCATGAATGGTGAGCGGAGCCGTATAGGGAGTATGAAAACCCTAAAGAAATATCTCAGCATGGCGGGGGAATGGCTCTTTCCTTCTTTTTGCGGGATCTGTCAAAGCCGCCTGCTCACTCTCGATGAAGCCTGGTACGGCCTTTGCGGGGAGTGCCGCCGGGGAATCGCCGTTGACCGGGGGGAACGCTGCCCGGTCTGCGGCCGGCCGCTCATATCGGAAAAAGGCCGCTGCCTTTCGTGCCGGGAGAAAGCCGGGGAAACCGGAAGCCCGGCTCCGTCTTTTGAGCGCCTCCTTCCGATCTTCCCCTATGCGGGAAAGTACCGCACCCTGCTGGAAGCCTACAAATTCGGCAAGTCCCGGGGCGCCGCCCGCTTCCTGGAGGAAAAGTTTTGGGAGGGCTTGAGCCTCCTTCCTCTGGGGGAGATGAAAAACCCGGTTCTGGTCCCGGTTCCCCCAAGGCCGGGGAAGATCAAAAAAACCGGCTGGGATCAGATCGAAGCCCTTGCCCGTATCATTAAGGCCCGCCGCCGGGAACCGGGGGCGCTCCCGGTTTATCCCTGCCTCAAACGCCTCCCTTCGCAAAGCCAAAAAACGCTGAACCGGGAAGAGCGGAGGAGCAACCTGAGAGGAAAGATCCTGTGCCG
>JAISCK010000066.1 GCA_031265635.1 Spirochaetaceae bacterium | reverse complement strand
GTCTTTTTTTTTGTATCCTGTCTCGGAGCCTTCGGAGCAGGGCTGGAAATAATCGTTGAGGAACATAACGGCGCCCTTACCATAATCCGGGCGGAAGGAAGCGCCGGAGAGCTTGTCATTCCTGGTGTGATAAACGATATGCCTGTTACTGCCATAGGAAAAGCGGCCTTTGCCGGACGGGGGCTTACGAGTGTTACGATTCCCGACAGCGTTACGGTCATAGCCGACGATGCCTTTGCCGGCAATAATCTTACCGGCGTTATCATAGGGGACAATGTGGTTTCCATAGGGAGGCAGGCTTTTGCCCGCAACAAACTTGTAAGCCTTACCCTGGGAAGCGGACTCACCGGCATAGGCCGGGGGGCCTTTATGTACAACCTCCTTGGTTCCGTTACCATCCCCGAAAGCGTTACCACCATTTCAGGCTATGCCTTTTACAGCAACCGTTTGACCAGCGTTACCATTCCTGACAGCGTTATCACCGTAGGAAACGCCGCTTTTTCTTCCAACCGTATTGCCAGCGTTACCATAGGCGGCAGCGTTTCCGAAATAGGCGACGGGGCTTTCTTCAACAACCGGATTACCGAGGTAACGATTCCGGCGAGTGTCAGTTCTCTTGGGAAAAAGGTCTTTGACATTCCCGATATATATGTCCTGGACCAGGGCGTTAACTATGTGGACCAGGAAGGCGTCGTACTGTATACAACCGCGAAAAATTTTGACGCCTATTATACTTCCACAGGCAGGAGGCCGGGCAGGTACAGTCTGTCCGGCGGCGAGTGGCAATACGGAGAATAGGGGGAATAGTATGAAAAAATTGGTGTTCGCTGTCGCGGTGTTCTATGCCGTGTCCGGAACTGTTTTTGCCCAGACCCAGGCCGACCGGGATGCCGCCAGGCGGGATGTTTATGTCATTCTGGATGTTTCGGGCAGCATGAATACGGACCGGAAATTTCCCAATGTGATTGACTATATCGAAAAGGAAGTCCTTGACGGGCTTCTTAAAACAGGGGATACCTTTACCCTGATTACCTTTGGCGATACCGCGGAGGAACGCTTTTCCCGGACCCTTTCCGGCGAAGACGACCGTTCCGCGCTGCGCGGAGAAATCAGGAAACTCGAAGCCGGTGAAAATTACACCGACATAGGGACAGCCCTTGAGACCCTGGCGGATGTACTGGAAAGGCGGAATGTCTCTGATGTACGGAGGGTCATACTTTTTATCACCGACGGAAAACACACCCCGCCTCCGTCCAGCCCCTATTACGGAAAGGACCTTTCTGTTGACGAGCGCTTCCGCTCGGCAGGCGAAAAAATTTCCCGGGGCGGCTGGTTCCTCTATGTGATAGGCATAGGCGGGGAGACCGATGTAAAGGACATAGCCGGAGCGGTGGATGGTTCGGTGTATACCAATACCGACTCTAACCTTTCGGGGCTTGAGGTCAATTCCTATATTGAAAGCGTGGACAAGAAGGTCAGGGACTGGGAAGACGCCCAGAGAGAAGAGAACGGCCTCCCGGCGGGCGTTACCGGTATCGAGGCCCTGGATAATTTTATAGGCGGCCTTGCCCTCAGCCTGGGTCTTTCCCCGCTGGCAGCGGCGGGTATAGCTCTTGCCGTACTCCTTGCGCTGCTCATCCTGCTTTTCCTCTTCCTCATAACGTTCAGGTCTTTGGAACTTATCATCAGCGACAGCAGGGAGACGATAAAGAAAAAGATTTCTCCCTTCGGACGCCTTACCCTCAATTCTCCGGGAGCGGCGCTTCCGGCGATTGACCAGGGGAGGGCGGTTGTCAGGATTGAGCGGAGCCTCAAAAGCCTCAGGGTGAAGGTCCTTGACAGCGATGCCCTTGCCCCCGAATCGCCGCTCATCAAGGCCGGAACCGTAAGGCTGGATAAAGCAATAACCATACAGCTAAAAAGCAAAAAAAATATCATCATAAAGAAAGGGTAAGCGTTTCATGCCTGTTACCCTAAAGCGTTTTGCGCTGGTTGTTTTCGGGGCCCTTCTCATGGCCTTCAACCTTAAAACCTTTGTCCACGCCGGCGGGCTCATCCCCGGCGGCTTTACCGGGCTTACCCTGCTCATCCAGGAGATATGCCTCCGCTTCGGGAATTTTCACATCCCCTTCAGCGTTGTACTGTATGCGCTTAACGCCGTTCCCGCCATTATCTGCTATAAATTCATCGGAAGAAATTTCGCCCTTTATTCCATACTGATGGTAGTGATTAGCGGGCTTCTTACCGATTTTATGCCGGCCATGTTCATTGAAATGCTCCAGGTTCACGACTCCCTGCTTTCGGCTGTTTTTGGCGGGCTGCTCAACGCCCTTTCCATAAGTCTCTGCCTCTACGCCGGAGCCACAAGCGGCGGCACTGATTTTATCGCCATTTTTATCTCGGAAAAATACCGTCGGGACGCGTGGAACTATATCTTCACCGGAAACTGCGTCATCCTCGCCGCCGCCGCCCTGCTTTTCGCCCTGGACAAGGCCCTTTATTCAATCATATTCCAGTTCACTACCACCATGGCCCTCTCATCCCTGTACCGGGGTTATCAGCAGAGAACCCTCTTTATCATCACGGCAAAACCCGACGAGGTATACGCCCTGATACGGGAAAAAACCAATCACGGCGCCACATCATTTAAGGGCTACGGCTTTTACGAGAAGAAGGACAGGGTGCTCCTTTACTCTGTGGTAGCGGCTGACGAAGCCGGCGTTCTGGTGCGGGCGATAAAGGCTGTTGATTTCAGCGCCTTCATCAATGTCATCAGAACGGAGCATCTCAACGGCCGTTTCTTCCAGCGTCCCAGGGATTAGCGTCCGTGGGTTATAATGTCGGCATACAAATCTTTAAGGCGCTTCCGCAGATAGACTACCGCGTAATGTTTCCGCGACAGCACCGTATTAGGCGGCGTATTGGTCCTTTCCGCGACTTCCTTTACCGAAAGCCTTAGGAATTCGGTCTGTTCAAAAACATCGCGCTGTTCTTCCGGCAGATCGTCAAGGGCCGCCTGTATCTCCTCAAAAATCATGGCCCGCAAATGTTCCGTTTCAGGCGTTTCAGCCGCGCCGAAAACAATGCCGGCGATATCGGCAAGAATTTCATCTTCATCATAAAAAACCGAAAGCTGGGCCGCTTTCTTTTTCTTCCGGTGATCGATGATTTTATTGCGCGCGACGCGGTAGAGCCACGCGTCAATCTGTTCCAGCGGCTTTGCGAGGCTGTCCATGCGGGCAAGCTGGTAGAATACTTCCTGTAAAATATCCTCGGCGTCTTCGAGAAGCGCTGTGCGTGAGCGGATAAATTTAAAAAGCCTGTCACGGTAGGTACGGTATGCCGGGGTAAAATCCCCGGCTATGGGTTCTTTGGGCATTGCGATTCCGCTTCTTGCGCGTCAGAGACTGTTTCGCCGCGTAAGGCGCATTATTCTTCCTTCCCGCCGGGCTTTGTTTTTGCCCCGGCGTTGGATTCATACAGGGGCCGGAACCGGTCATGGCAAAAAGAATGAAGGCTTCTTTCTTTTTCGACAAAGGCCCTCTGTTCTTCTTCGGTCATGTTCATCCATTTTTCCCGCAGCGGGTTGTCCCGGTGAAAAGCCCGTCCGCCGTGCTTCCAGGGCACGAAACGTCCCTTGCCTATGCCCCCGAACAGTATGCGCGAGAGAACGAGGAGGCCCGCCGCCTCCCGGTAACGCAAGGTTCCAAGGCCAAAAATGTCCGGCATGAGGCTGTTCCATAAAAGCAGCACAACGGCGCTGAATCCGGCGATGACGGCCAGGCTGATCAAAAGGCCCAAAATGTGAAATTGTAAAATACGTCTACTCATATAACTTTCCTTATCCTCTTAGCAGACGAATGAGGATGAAAAATATTTTAATTTCAGCACAAAAACGGTTTCAAAACCAGTCATACCGGACAGGTCATGTTGAAACCGCCCCGGCGTACACAGTTCACCTACCGGTAAAATTCCCTGATATAGGCTTCCACATCTTCGCGGGTCCCGTTAAAGGGGCCGGGTTTTTCCATCTTGAGGGAAACCAGGGCCGCGGCGGTGAGCAGGGCTTCGGGAATGCTCCGGGTAAGCCGCTCGGTAATATAGCCCGAAAAACAGGTGTCGCCCCTGCCGCTGCGGCCTGAGAGGTTACGGGCTTTGAGGGGCTCCGTATACACATCTTTGCCGTCATAAATGAGAACTTCGGTATTGTGGGTTATCATGATTTCTTTGGCGCCCCAGGAGTAAAGCGTTTTTGCCGCCTGGGACCGGTCCGTGAGGCCGGTGAGTATTTCCGCTTCGGCGGCGTCGGTTTTAAGGAAGTGTATCTTTGGAAGCATCTTGAGCTTTTCGCTCCAGTCATGAAAAGACATTTCCCCGGTTTTTTCATCGGCGCAGCGGAGGAAGCCCTGAACGTCTACGGCGACCAGGGCCCTTTCCGCGGCGAAGGGAATGATCCCGCTGTCTATGTCGCCCCGCATGAGCCCGGCGAGGTGGTAGATTCTGGCGTCTATATCGGGGATTTCCCCGGCGCTGTAACCGGCGATACGGCTTACCGCCCTGCAGCTCCGCCTCTCCTTGTCGGCGCTGTGATAAATATTCTCTATAGAAGTACTTTCAGGGCTTTCGAGGGCCGCGACTTCAATATTCCTTGCCTGGGCGAATACCGAAGCGATATTTATGGCGCTGTCTGCCTTGGGCAGCACGCAGGTCGCGTGGCCCAGGGCGGATGCCGCGTAACCTGAATATACCACCGCTCCGCCTATTTCGCGCACCGTGCGCCCTTCATGGTCGGTGTTGATGTCCAGTGAAGGCTGTCCGATAATAAGTGTGTCAAATTGTTTACCCATGGTATTCCTCCTTTAGCGTTTAGGCCCCTGTCTTTTCAAGCAGAAAGCTGAAATTGGGACACTCCATACGGTAATTTCCCTTTATAAGGGCGTCTTTATATGCATAAGAATCATGAACAGGATGATCAAAAACCATTGCGGCCCTGCCCTGTTCCCCGCTCCTGTGGGCGTCAGAACCGCAGCAGCGTATCAGGCGGGGATTTTCTTT
>JAISCK010000038.1 GCA_031265635.1 Spirochaetaceae bacterium | reverse complement strand
TGAGGGCCGCCATGTCCACGGCGCCGTTTGAGTCCGACGCTATGGTTTCGGCGGCAAGCCCCGCCATGGTACAGGTCGCCGGGTTTGTCCCGTGGGCCGAGTCGGGGACCAGCATGCGGGTGCGGCGTGAATCGCCCCGTGAGGCATGGTACGCGCGTATCATCAGCGCTCCGGCAAGTTCGCCCTGGGCGCCCGCCGCGCCCTGGAGCGAGAAACGTTCAAAGCCGGTAATTTCCCTGAGGCTTTCCTGGAGCTTGTACAGCAGGGCCAGAGCGCCCTGGGTCATGGTTTCGGGAAGCAGGGGATGGGTACGCCTGAACCCCTTGAGGGCGGCGGCTTCTTCATTCATCCTGGGATTGTACTTCATGGTGCAGGAACCCAGGGGATAGAATTGGCCGTCTATCGAAAAATTTTTCTGGGAAAGCAGGGTGAAGTGGCGGACCACCGTGGCTTCGTCAAGTTCGGGCAGGGGTAAATCCTCCCGCAGAAGCTCAGGGGGTACCGGCGTTTCTTCAACATCAAGTTTGGGGAGGCTGACTCCCTTTCTGCCCTCCGCGCCCAGTTCGTATAACAGGGCGTCGGCCTTTATCGTTTCGTTCATGCCCTGCCTCCTGACGAAGTTTCCCGTCTGACAGCGCTGACCAGGGTATCAATGTCGCGCCTGGAATTCATTTCGGTTACGCAGACCAAAAGCTCGTTTTCTTTTTCGGGGAAATACCGCGAAAGGGGAAGGCCGGGAACTATGTTTTCCCCGGCAAGTTTTTCCGCGAGGCCGGCGGCCGGGCAGGGGAGGGTAACGGTAAATTCCTTGAAAAAATTTCCGGGCCGTACCGAACAGCCGGGGACGCGGGCGATTTCTTTTGCCGCGTAATGGGCCCGGTGCCAGCAGAGGCTTGCCGCTTCCCTGAGGCCGTTTTTTCCCATGAGGGCAAGGTATATGCAGGCGCGGAGCGCGGCAAGGCCCTGGTTGGAACAGATATTGGAAACCGCCTTTTCCCGGCGTATGTGCTGTTCCCTGGCGGTGAGGGTGAGGACAAAGCCCCGGCGGTTTTCCGTGTCCCGCGCCTCGCCCGCGATGCGGCCCGGCAGACGGCGCATGAGGGCCGCCGAAGTCGCCATGATGCCGAGAAAGGGGCCGCCATAATTGAGGTCGTTGCCCAGGCTCTGGCCTTCGGCGCTTACAATATCGGCGCCCCAGGAGCCGGGGCTTTTAAGGAGGCCCAGCATAACAGGGTCGGCGTGAACAATAAAAAGCCCGCCTTCCCTGTGTACCGCCTGGGCGGCGCCGGAGAGATCGGGGATGGTTCCGAAAAAATCGGGGTAACAGGCGACAAGGGCGGCAAGGCCCGTCCCCCGCGCGGCTTCGGCGGGGCTTCCGCTGTACGATTCCACCTCGCAGTTACGGGCGGCGAGGTAGGTGTCAAGAACCGCCCGGTATTCAGGATGTATGCCCAAAGGAAGAAGCACGCGCCGTTTTGACGGGTCGTTTCTCAGCGCCATAAGCACCGCCTCCGCGAGGGCAGTCGCGCCGTCGTAGTGGCCGGCGTTTACCACTTCCATGCCGGTAAGATCGGCTATCAGGCTTTGGTATTCAAAAATAGTTTGAAGGGTGCCCTGGCTTACTTCGCTCTGGTAGGGCGTATAGGCGGTAACATACTCGCCCCGCGAGGCAAGGCCGGCCACCGCCGAAGGCACAAAGTGGTTATACGCGCCGCCGCCGAGAAACCAGAAGAGGCTTCCGGCATCGGCGTTTTGCCCGGCAAGGGACTCAAGCTCCCGCAGCGTTTCCGCCTCGCTCAAGCCCTCGTCAAGTTTAAGGGAAGGGAAACGGAATTCCTTGGGGATTTCCCTGAACAGTTCCTCAAGGGAATGTAAGCCCAGGAAGCGGAGCATCGCTTCTGTCTGGGAGGCGGTAACAGGAATATAGGGCACGATTATTCCTCCGGGGCGTTTTTTTTGTAGTCGCCGGGGGAAAGGAGGCTGTCCCATTCGGCGTCGTCGGAGGGGGTAATCCTGACAATCCAGCCCGCGCCGTAACAATCCTTGTTGATAAGATCAGGCTGTTCGGCGAGCTTCTCGTTCACCTGGGTAATGGTTCCGGAAAGGGGAAGATACATATCGCTGGCCGCCTTTACCGATTCAACCACGCCAAAGGTATCCTTTGCCTTGAATGAAGAACCGACCTTGGGAAGGTCTACAAAGACTATATCCCCAAGGCTGTGCTGGGCGTGATCGGAAATACCCACGCTCACCGTGTCGCCGTCTTTGCGCGCCCATTCGTGGGTTTCCGCGTACCGGGCTTTGCTGTCTAGTTTCATACAGATCTCCTATATACGGGTATATACAAAGGACGTTTGATCACCGTCCCTTCTTTCGCGTTGCCCCGTATAGAAACGGCGAGGACGGTTCCGGTCCTGGCGTATTCCGGGGGGACAAAGGCGTTGGCCGAATAGGTCCCCGACGTGGGGCAGAACATGCCCGCCGCGCAGACGCCGATGTCTTCTCCTTCGCGGCTTAAAACCCTGTAGCCTTCCCGGGGAACGCCGCCTTTCACATTGATGGTTACGAGCTTTCGCTTTAAGCCCTGTTCCTTTAAGGCAAGGAGGCTTGCCCTGCCGGTAAATTCTTTTTCGAAATCACAGGCCCAGGAAAGGAGCGCCTCAAGGGGGGTAATATCAGGTCCTATCTCATGGCCGTGGAGGGGCATGCCCGCCTCAAAGCGAAGCGAATCCCTGGCGGCAAGACCCACAGGACCGGCCTCAAGACCCTGCCTTTCCGCTTCGGCAAAGAGGAATTCCCAGAGTTCCAGGGCCTTGTCCGCGGCGTAAAAAAGTTCCGCGCCGTCCTCGCCGGTATAGCCGGTACGGCCCATGCGTACCGGAAGCCCCATGATGTTTGCCGTGGTCATGGATAAACGGGGGATGGACGAGAGCGCGCCGCCCGATACGCTGTCAAGGAGTTTTACGGCCAGGGGGCCCTGAACGGAAATCATGTAAACTTTGCTGGAAACATCCTCAAGACTCAGCCCCGCCGGAAGGCGCTCCCTGAACCACGCATAGTCGGCATCGCGGTTTCCCGCGTTGACCACGACAAACCAGCCGTCTTCGGCTTCGTTTTTGTTCATGCGGTAGATAAAAAGATCGTCAATGACGCCGCCTGCCTCATTGAGCAGCAGGGCGTACCGGGCTTCGTTTTCTTTCATATCCAGAATACGGCTGGAAACCAGGGAAGAAAGGGCCTCTCCCGCGCCGTTCCCCCGGATGATAAACTGTCCCATGTGGTCTATATCGAAGAACCCGGCGCCGCGCCGGCACAGGCGATGCTCTTCCACAGCGCCGGCAGGGTACTGTATAGGCATTTCAAAACCGGCAAAAGGGGCAAAACGGGCGCCGGCGGCCTCATGCCAGGGTTTAAGCAGCGTTGTTTTCATCACTTCAATATATGGGAAAACCCTTGCAGGGACAAGGGAGGGAACAGCGTGATAATTCCCAGATTCAACCAAAGAAATCCGTCAAATTATCCCAAATTTGACGGATTTCTTCTCTGATTTTCCCTGGTAGCCAGTACTGCCCTGATTTGCTCATCTGGCGAAAGGACGCCAAACGATTGTGGGAGGGGTGGCAGGGGGAAAAGCGCCCTCCGCAAGGAGGGTCTTTACCCCCTGACAGGACCCCTAAAACGGAGCTTGCGGTGTCCTTTCGTTCTCTGCCGGGGTAAACCGGGCATTACTGTTCGATAGTGCGGCCTTGAGTATTCCCCCGCTTGGGTATATGATTGAAAAAGGGTAAAAGTATTTGACCCTCCCGGCGCGCCTTGGGCGGCCCGGAATCTTATTCATTAAGTTGGTTTCTTATGGTAAAGAGATGTTGTATCGCGGCGCTGCTGTCCGCCACCCTGCTTATTGCCTGTAACGCGCAGAACACTTCCGCCGGCCCCGCGTCCGGAGAGGGTGAAGAAAATACCAGTTATGCCTTTGGGTTTGTCCTGGGTTCCGACCTCAAGCAAATGGGGATGAAATTTGATTATGAAGCGTTTACCAGGGGATTCAGGGATTCTATTGAGGACCTCAACCAGGATCTCTCCATGGAAGAAGCCATAGCGACCATACAGCAGGCTTTTACCGACGCGAGCAGGGCAAAGGAAAGCGCCTTTTTTGCCGAAAACGGGCAAAAGGAAGGGGTCATCACCACGGCCAGCGGCCTGCAGTATGAGGTAGTTACCGAGGGAAGCGGCATAAAACCCGGCGCCGAGGATACGGTTACCGTTAATTACGAGGGAACCCTTGTGGACGGAACGGTTTTTGACAGTTCCTATACGCGGGGAGAACCGGCCGAATTCCCCCTTAATATGGTTATTCCCGGCTGGTCAGAGGGGCTCATGCTGATGAGCGTGGGCGGCACCTACAGGCTGTATATTCCTTCGGACCTCGCGTATGGACCCCAGGGCAGCCCCGGCGCCATACCTCCCTACGCCACCCTGATTTTTGACGTGGAACTGCTTTCCATAAAAACCGAATAGGCCCCGTGAGGCGTCAGGGACGTTCCCGGACGCCTACCGCAGCGCCAGATAGGCGTCGATAATATCCGGGAGGGAATTCTCCTCTACTTTTACAATGTCCTTTTCCCGCGCGTAGCTTTCGCTTGAGTCTGAGGCATGGGCCGTATTGACCATTACATTGCTGCCGAATTCGCGGCGTACTGTTCCCCCGGGCGCTTTGAGCGGGTCTGTCGGGCCGAGGACATCCCGTATTTTCTGTACGGCGTTTTCCCCTTCATATACGAGAATCATACATTTTACCATGCCGGGACTCTTGATGTGTTCAAGAGGATGGTTTTTGGGATTGCAGCCCGACATGAACTGTATTATCTGGTGAAACTGGTCCCGCGCGTATTCAACGCCGAAACTATCGGCAAGCATTTTCTCCACCGGCTCGCCGAGAACAAGGTGGAATTCCCTTTCCAGAATTTCCCGTGCCTTTTTTCCGAAGAGGGGGGCAAGTTTTGATCTAAGGGCGTCTTCGACAGGGCCGTAAAAATCCAGAGCCTCTGCCAGGGAAAAGCGGTGGACCTTGATGCCAATGATGCGCAGTCCTGTCCTGGAAAACATGTCGATGATGGTTCCCGGTTTTGAGGACGCGTAGGCCCAGTTGTCGGGCTTTATGATAACCAGGGTCCTCTGGATTTTAAGGGAATCGGGATAGGCCATATTTTCAACAAGATTATTCTGCCCTTTAAGAAAGCGGGCAAAGAGCCGTAAATCCCCGTCGGCCTCGGCCTGGTTCCGGGGGGTTATCACCGCCGGTTCAAAATGGGTCATGCGGCCAGGGTCATCGGCCGCGGTGATAAGGTCCGCGTAGGTATCCCGTATGGTTTCGCCGGTTATTGCCTCGACGCTCTGGTGTTCGGGATATATATGGCCGACTATTTCCGCGAGTTTTTCGCAGGGATTTTCTCCCCTGAAAAGGAGCAGCAGGGTCCTGTGCCTTCTGCCCTCGGAAGGTTTAAGGCGGCGTTCCACATAATCGGCCAGGAGGGTAACTTCCCCCTCCCGGTTTTGTTCCCGCAGCCTGTCCGCGTATTCCCCGACAAGGGCCTCGTCAGGGGCTATCATCTGCGCCCCCACCAGTTCCAGGTCCAGCCGGGAAAGCAGCCGGGACACAACCCCGCCGGT
>JAISCK010000027.1 GCA_031265635.1 Spirochaetaceae bacterium | reverse complement strand
CCCCGCCGCGAAATCGGCGATAAACGACGCGCAGGCCCTGACCGGGTCTTCCGGGACAGGGGCGTACCCTGCGGTCTGCCGGAGCAGCCATTGGTAGATGGGATAGCGCCTGGCGCAGTCCGAATAGTCAAGAAAACTTGCCCCGGCAAGGGATGTGCGGCTGCCCGGCGCACCGGCCCCGCGTATCATGCGCCTGATGGCGTCATAACGGCGTTCACCGTACTTTTCTTCGTATACCGTTCCGGCGGTGATAAAAAGGCCGGGTATGAGGAGGGGCCGGATGGTGTCATGGACAACAAGTTTCCGGGGCCAAAGATTGAAGAAAAAGCGTTTTACGGTTTCCCAGGGGGTTCCGCCGGGAGGTGCGGGGTTCTCCTGTCCCAGGACCGACGCGGGAGGGCCTTCGATGGAAACAAAGCCCAAAAGTTCGGGGTACTTTGCCGCAAAGGCCGGGTCTGAGGCAAGGAGGCTCAGGGCGGCCCCTCCCGCCCCGTATCCGGCGGCCACAACGCCCGGCGGGACGCCGGTCAGCCTGCGCAGTTCCGGCTTCCTGAGGCAGTCAAGGAGCCATCCGGCATCGGCAATGCGCTTTTCCTCATAGGCCCTGGCCAGACGGTTGGCCGGAACCGAATCCCTGGCCCTGAGCGTACTCCAGAGCAGGCGTATGCTTTCATATAGAGAACGGTGGAACTCCCTGCCTCCTCCGGCCGCCGGGTTGTCCAGGCCGGGCCGGGAAAAAGTAACAACCGTATACCCCGCTTCGTTAAGGCGCTTGCACAAAGACCCGGTTATTTCCACCGACCCGGTAAGGGGAGGTATCAGGGCTATAACAGCTCTGTCCCCGGAGCCATCTCTGTCCCCGGAACCGGAATAGACCCGCAGATACCTGGTTACGCCTTCTGTTCCGGGGGCGTCCCTGATTTCCGCCTCATAGGAATAGGCCGCGCCTTCCCCGGTATCATGATAGGGCGAAAAATAGAGCGCGCAGGCGCTTGCCGCGCCCAAAACAGCAAGGCCCAGCGCCGATACGATGACCTTTCTGTCCCTGAAATCGTCATTATGAAGCCGGCGTATCAGGGAAAGGAGGGCGGGAACATGCGTAATGGTCAAAAAAACCGCGAAAAGGAGCAGTGGAAGGCATTCGGGCCTGAATCCGTAAGCCCTGAAAAGAGCGAAGAGTATTAAAAACGCCGTCAGGGGCAGCAAAACAAGGCCGTTTATGGGCCACAAGCCCTTAAAAAAAGGCCGTATCAGGGGCAGCGCAAGCAGAAAAGTGGCAAGCGCCGTTAAAATCGCCAAATCCCACATTAAAATATCATTCCATTTATAGATTCTTTTTTCAATAAGCCTTGCCCAAATATACTATAATAGGATAAGATATTCTTTATATTCTCGTAAATTTATATACAGGTCGGTTATTTTTCCGATAATGTAGAGAATAAAAGAAATCTATCGATTAAGGAATGAGCCATGTCCGCTGCGCACGAACTGGTTGTTGACGAGGAAAAGATAAAGAAAGCCGTACAAAACGGCATTCCCCTGACTATCACGACCTATACCCTTCCCCACGAGATAGAAATATATATTGAACAGGTTTTGACGGTCTTTCTCCGCACCGCGGGGCAGGAAAAGCTCAAGGATTATGTGGTGTACTGCGTCCAGGAACTCGCCGTCAACGCCAAAAAGGCCAATACCAAGCGGGTGTACTTTATGGAACGGGGGCTGGCCCTCGACGATCCCGAAGACTACAAGCTGGGGATGATAAACTTTAAGGAAGAAACCCTCGGCAATATCACCCATTACCTGCGGCTTCAAAAAGAAAAGGGCCTTTACATCAAACTGAGCCTTCAAATCAAAAAAAATATTATTCATATTGAAATCCGCAACAATGTGGTGATTACCAAGACCGAACTGATCCGTATCCACGACAAACTGGCCCGTTCCAGGCAGTACAACAATCTTGAAGACGCCCTCTCCCAGGTCCTTGACGATTCCGAAGGCGCCGGGCTTGGCCTGGTGATACTGGTGCTGATGCTCAAAAAAATCGGCCTTGACGAGGACTGTTTTGATATTCTTGCCACCGAAAAAGAAACCGTGGCCCGCATAGTCATACCCCTTGAGCAGACCCAGGTGGAAAACGTCTCCTTTCTTGCCAATACCGTGGTGGAGAATGTCAATTCCCTGCCCCAGTTCCCGGAAAACATACTGCTTGTACAAAAGCTCATCAACGACCCCAAATCGGAAATGGCCGACATTGCCCGGCAGATTTCCATGGACCCCGCCCTTACCGCGGATTTGTTAAAAATCGTCAATTCAGCCCAGTATATGCTGGCGAAAAAAGTTGACAGCATTGCCGAGGCGGTCAAGATGGTCGGCATACGGGGCATAAAGAACCTTCTTTTATCCTATGGAACCCAGAAAATACTGGGCGACGACACCGCGGACAAAAAGGCCCTTTGGGAACATTCCAACCGCACGGCGTTCTATGCCTTTAACCTTGTCAAGAATTTCCGTAAGGACAACAACCTTCTGGACGATGTATATGTCGGCGGCATACTGCATGACATGGGCAAAATTGTTTTTGCCAGTGTGCACCCTGACCTCTTAAACAAAATCAAGGAATTCTGTGTCGAAAAGAGCCTTCCCTCTTCTACCTTTGAGGACCT
>JAISCK010000138.1 GCA_031265635.1 Spirochaetaceae bacterium | reverse complement strand
GACTGAAGAGCCCTGATACCCGGCTGAGCGTCCCTGCCCGGTTTTCAACCAGAACGGACACTACATGCTGCCTCATGCCTTCCCCCATTTCCATGATTGTCCCATTTTATAGGAATCAGCGGAACTGTGCAAGGCCCAAAATCCAAGAACCCGCTCACCGGTTCGCGAGGGAGGTCCGTGCCGGATTTTGGGCAGCGAGGACCCTTGCCGCTTACCGGCCTTCCCGCTATACTTGTTTTATGATTATTGAGCAAACCGTCGAAATCCCGGCAGACCGCCCGTTTCTTGAGCTTCGCCTTCCTTTGCCCGAAAATCACCCTTCCGGAACGGTACTGGTTGAAGTATCGCTTAAACCCGAAAAAAAGGGCTTTTTCCGCAGCCTGTTCGCAAGCAAATTCTACAGGAATTTTGACAGCTTTTACGGATGCCTTAAAGACACGGATGCTTTCAAGGGCGACAGCGTTGAAATAGTCCGTACCATGAGAGATGAGTGGGACCGGCCCTGGGATAAAAATGCCGAAGCCTAAATTCGTTCTTGACAGCACTATTGCGATAGACTTGCTTAATGGTTTGCCATCGTCAAAACCGGTAAGGGCGAAACTGGAAAACGCCAAAGTCTATGTAAGCATCGTTACCCGGATTGAAATGCTGTCTTTTCCAAACGTTACTCCCGAAATAGAAAGACGGATAAACAATTTTTTTAAATCCGTAAAAGTTATCCCGCTCAATAGAAAGGTGGAACAGAATACCATAATGCTCAGGCGAAGCAAGAAACTCAAAATTCCCGACTCCATAATCGCCGCTACGGCCCTGTCGCTTCAGGCTGCGATTATCAGCAGGGACGATCATTTTATCCGTTTGAACTGGCCCGGACTACCGGTGATTACAGGATAGTGCGGGAATAACAACGCAGGGTCCCCTGCTTGGGGGGTAGCGGGAGACTTGCAAAGCAAGGCTCCCGCGTAGGGGGGCCGGATGCTATGGCGGCTGTTTGCCAATGGCGGTGTGGAAACAGGCCCCCCTTCTTATTCCCTTTTTCTCCCTTCGACTTGTTCGACTTAGCGGTAAAACTCTTTCCCGTACTGCATCGACAAAACTCGCGCTATTCCCCGAAGCGGATGTCAATCACGGCTACTTCCGAATCGGTGGCGACTCTGATGGGGGGGCCCCAGAGGCCGGCGCCTGAGGTAACTATGGCCTGGGTAGCGCCGTTTTGCCAGTGGCCGTAGTGGGTTCCCGCCGAATGCTTAAAGATCCGGCGGGTGATGAGGTTGCCGGGGAAGAACTGTCCTTTGTGGGTGTGGCCGGAGAGTACGAGGTCGGTTCCGGCTGCGGCGGCCTGGGTGAATTCAAGGGGCTGGTGGTCAAGGAGTATGAGAAACGCGCCGGGGCCGGAGGGTAGTTCCGCGATGGTTTTTCTCGGCTGCCTGAGTCCTATGGGGCGCGCGTCTTTGCGGCCTGTAATATAGAGGCGGTCCGCTACAGGCGCTGTTTCGTCAAGGAGGAGGATGACGCCTGAGTCTTTGAGAAAGGCGGCTATTCTTTGTATGCCTGTGGGGTCTTCGTTGAGGCGGGCCCGGTCAACGTCGTGGTTCCCCGGACAGGCGTAGACGCCCAGGGGGGCTTTGATACGCCTGAGTTCCGAGGCTATGCCGTCCATGTCCCGGACCAGTTCAAGGCCGCCGTCAAATATGTCTCCGGCAATGCAGACCAGGTCGGGCTCGGCCTTGTTGACGGCGTTGACAATGCGCGCTGTCCATTTTCTGCCGACAGCGGCGCCGAGGTGCAGGTCGGAGATTAAGGCGACGCGCAGGCTCGGTACGCCTATGGTCTTGTCAGAAGAAAGGCTGTAATGCCTGGTCTTTATGTCGCGGGCATGGAAAGCGCCGTATACCAGTATGAAGAAGCTGAGGCAGAGCGCGGCGCCGCTCAAGAGGGCCGAAAGGCGGGGGTCAGGCCCCGCGCGGCTTGCTATCCGTATGCCAATGCGCGCTATATCAGAAACGGCCAGCGTGAGGAAAAGGTAGACGAAGGCGGCAATGGAATACATGCCTGCCTGGCGCAGCGGGATGATATGTTCCAGGCGGAAAACAAAAACCAGCACAAAAGAGCAGGCAAAGAGCGCGTACAGGGGCCAGAAAACAAGGGCCTTGCATCCGGGCAGAAAAAACCTGATACAGATAAAAATCCTTGCCCCGATATAGAGGTTTAGTCCGGCGTAAATACAGATCGCCAGAGCCGATCGCAATAACCACATGGGTAAAATGATAATTCGATTTGCCGGGAATTCCTAGAGCCGGGAATTCCCAGGGCTTGCCTTACTGCCTCTGTAATGATAGGCTGTAGCGTATCCGCTTGTGTCTTTGAGGTAGCCGGTGTCTATCCGTGTTCGTCTGATTCTGATATTTTTGATTTGCCTCAGTATAGCTTATGGAAGCATAGCCTTTGTGGTCTTTTCCTCGACAAGAAAATCATCCAATGAGGCGTTCCGCGCCCTGGCGCTAAGCCAGCTTGAGCGGGTTGAGGAGCGGATAAAAACTTTTCTTGAACCCGGAACCATGAGCGTAAAGTATCTTGCCGGTCTTGACCTGGTGCGGGATTCGCGGGGCAGGCTTACCAGTTACCTTGATACCACAGAAACCACTACCCTGCGTTACGCATCTCATCCGCCCTACGAACAGCGTGTCTATGACGAGTTTATACGGGTGTCCGGTTCCAACGACAACTACGGCCTTGTGTTTATGGCCAATGACGACGGCCAGTATGCCCAGGCTCCCGAAGGGCATATCAAATCCGCCCATTACGATCCCCGGAACCGTTCATGGTATCGTGAAAGCATTCACGCTTCCGATGAAGTAACGGTTACTTCCCCCTATATTACCACGGGCGGCGGCATGGTTTGCAGCATCATGACCAGGACTTTCGATATTGAAGGAAGGCCCCTGGGTCTCCTGGGGATTGACTACAGCCTGCAAAGCCTGACGCAGGACCTGGACCGGCGGCGCATTATGGAGAGCGGCTACCTCGTAACCTTTGACGCGTCGGGCCGCATACTGAGCGACGGCCATCATCCCGAATATACCGCAATGGAACCTGAGGATTATCCGGCGGCGCGCAGGCGCATAGCCGGCGCTCCTGACGGAGATTTTATTGATACCGGAACCAGGGGCATCAGGGAATACATAGTTACCCATACCATAAGCGGGCTGAACTGGAAGCTGGCGGTAATCTTTCAGGAAGGAGAGCTTTTAGCGTCATCCTACAGCTTACTGCAAAGAACCCTGTTCCTGTCGGCGCTTATTTTTATTCTCGCCTTCGGCATCATAACGCTTCTGGCCCGGAGCATAGTGCGGCCCATAGAAAGGCTGGTCGGAATTTCGGAACTTATCTCCTCAGGCGAATACGAAAAATCCGAGGAAATACAAAAGGAACTTGAAGGGCGCTTTAGCGTAACAGGGAATGAAGCAAAAAAACTTTCCGCCGCGCTGCGAAAGATGATACATATCATGCAGGATAGAATCGAGGCCGCCCGGATGGCAAGCATCGCAAAAAGCCGCTTTCTTTCTACCATGAGCCATGAGATGCGCACGCCCATGAACGCCATCATAGGCATGACCACTATTGCCCAGTCAAGCGCCGATATGGAAAAAAAGAATTACTGCCTTGCAAAAATAGAAAACGCCGCCACCCATCTTCTCGGCGTCATTAACGATATACTGGATATGTCAAAAATAGAGGCGAATAAACTTGAACTTTCCCTGGAGGAATTCAATTTTGAAGAAATCCTGAAACGGGTCGTCGAGATGAATTCCTTCAAGGTCAACGAAAAGCGCCAGCAACTTATCCTGCACATAGACAAAAAGATTCCCCCCTGTCTCATCGGCGATGACCACAGGCTTGCTCAGGTTATAACAAATCTCCTTGGCAACGCGGTAAAGTTTACCCCCGAAGAGGGGTCCATACATGTTGACGCGGACCTCGAAAGGGAAGAAGACGGCTGCTGCGTTATACGCATTTCCATAACCGACACGGGAATCGGAATCAGCGGGGAACAGCAGGAACGGCTCTTTACCTCGTTTCAGCAGGCCGACGGCAATACCTCAAGAAAGTTCGGCGGCACGGGGCTTGGGCTTGCCATCTCAAAACAGATTGTCGAATTGATGAACGGTTCCATCTGGATTGAATCGGAACCCGGCAGGGGTTCGCGTTTTATTTTTACCGTAAAGATTAAACGCGGCGACGCGGCGGGTCCTTCCGCCTCCGGCCAGGGCAGCGGTACGGCCAGGGCCGATGATTTTTCGGGACACCACATACTGCTTGTCGAAGATGTTGAAATCAACATGGAAATAGTTGTCTCCCTGCTTGAGCCCACAGGTCTTGTCATGGACTGGGCGGAAAACGGCGCTGTCGCGGTAAAGCTCTTTAGCGAACAGGGCGATATATACAGCCTTATTCTTATGGATGTGCAGATGCCCGAGATGGACGGCTTTGAGGCAACCAGGCGCATCCGCGAAATTGAACAGGAAAAGGCCGGAGGGGGGCATATTCCGATTATTGCCATGACGGCCAACGTGTTCAGGGAAGATGTGGACAAATGCCTTGAGGCGGGCATGAACGGCCATATAGGCAAGCCCGTTAAAATCCAGGATCTCTTTGCCGTGCTGCGAAGCGCCTTTAAGAGCCGTAATGTTGACCGGTGAGGGTTTTTCAGGTAAAAATAGATAAGGAGAAAATTATGTCTGATAATGCCAATCCTTACGAAAGTCCCCGGTCAAACCTTAACGCCCCTTCCCCGGTAACGGGCTCAGGGGGAATCACCGAAACCATGGTCAAATACCTCAAAGACGCCTCTCCCTGGATACGGTTTCTCGCTATCATGGGATTCATCGGCAGCGGTTTCCTCTTTCTTGCGGGGATCATATTTTTAATCCTCAGCGTTACGGTTCCCACCGTCATCAGGGGGAGTTTTACCGCCGGAGGGACTTTTGGCAACGCTCCCCCTGTTGCCATAGCCCTGTTTTACATGATAGTAGCGCTGCTCATGGTTATTCCGTCTCGTTTTCTTTATGGGTTCGGTTCCCAAATACGGAATTATGTGCAGTCCGGCGCGGAAGGCGAGCTTGAGAGAGCCCTTAAAAGCAACCGCTCCTTCTGGAAGTTTTGCGGCGTCATGACCATTGTCTACCTTGCCGCCATACCGGTGCTGACCATAGTTCTTGCGGGTATCGCGATCGGTTCCAGGCTTCCCTGATGGGGTCCGGGAAGAACCAGGATACTTCTTTCAGCGTATTGACGCCCGAGGGCATCGAATTTGCGCTGTACCCGGCGGGGCTTTTAATACGCGTTGCCGCCTGCGGGATAGACAGCGTAGTCCGGTTCTTTCTGCTTCTGGCCGTGAGGCTTGGAGTCAGCATGGTCGCTTCGCTTACCGGCCGGTGGTTTACGATGCTGCTCTGGTTTGTGATAAGCTGGTTTTACCATGTGTTCTGCGAAATCATGTTCAGGGGCCAGAGTATAGGAAAGCGCGTTCTCGGTCTGCGGGTAGTGCAGAGCGACGGATCGCCTGTGGGCCCCGGATCTTCCCTGCTGCGAAACCTGCTGCGCTTTGCCGACAATTTCATGGGCCTGTACTATATCGCTCTTTTTTCGGTAACAGTAAGCCCCGGTTTCAGGCGGCCTGGAGACTGGGCCGCCGATACCCTGGTTGTGTACACGGCCAATGCCCAGGCGCCGGCCCGGCGGGCGGATATTGCCTGGATAGACAGGTTCAAAAAAATCAGCCCCGGACGCGGTCTTTCGTATGAAGAAAAACAGGCCATACTGAGCTTTGCCGGACGCTATCCCCTTCTCGGTCCCGACAGGGCCGAAGAGCTGGCCCGCATATATGTTCCGTCACTTCCTGACGGCCCCGAAGAAAACACCGCCGAATATCTTCTCGGCATAGCCCATACCCTGAGCGGGAGCTGAACATGACCCAGCGGTACTTTGTCGGGACACGGCAGGCTTTCTGGAACAGGGTCGAAGAATTTATCAACGGCGGAAACAAGACCATACGTTCCCGCTCCGTCTGGTTTCCCCGGGCTTTCCGCGAGCTGACCCAGGACCTCAACACCGCAAGGGCCCACGGCTTTGACCCTGTCATAATAGAGCGCCTTAACCGCCTGGTCCTTGAAGGCAGCCAGCTGCTCTACGGGCAGAGGTCGTTTTCGCCCAGGGCTCTGGTTGATTTTCTTGTATACCGTTTTCCCGGCGCCGTGCGTTCCCACTGGAAGGGCATCGCGGCGGTCCACCTTCTTTTTTATGCCGTTGGTTTGGCCGCCCTGCTCCTGTGCGTCAACGAGGCCGAATTCACCTATGACATACTGGGAGAAACCCAGGCGTCGGCTCTTGAGGAAATGTACAGTCCGGGAAGCTCCCATTTTCTTAAACCCAGGGATGTAAGTTCCGACGCCGATATGTTCGGTTATTATATCAACAACAATATTTCCATTGCCTTTAGAACTTTTGCCGGAGGCATAGTCGCCGGAGCGGGAAGCCTTTTCTTCCTGATGTATAACGCCGTGTTTTTGGGCGCGGCAACGGCCCACATTATAAACAAGCAATTGCGGGAAACTTTTTTTTCGTTTGTCATCGGCCACAGCAGCTTTGAGCTGACCGCCGTAGTTTTAAGCGCCTTTGCCGGCCTCTACCTGGGCTACCGCCTCTTTGTTACCCAGGGGCTTACCAGGGCGGCGAGTCTCAGGCGGGCGGGAAAAACAGCCGTTCCCATCATCGGCGGAAGCGCCCTGCTTCTTGTCGCCGCCGCCGCCATTGAGGCTTTCTGGTCTTCCAGGCATACCATTCCGGTCCAGGTAAAATACGGCGCCGGGGCGGCAAACTGGATTCTGCTTTTCGCCTATTTTATTTTTTCGGGAAGGAAGCGGACCCGTGGCTGACGGAGATTTTCTGCGCCTGCGCAAAAGAAGCGGCTGGGAAGCCTCTGATTCCGGCCTTCTGCTCTGGCGGCGCGATACCGGAGCGCTGCTGCTTTTCTTTGCCCTGCCCTACGCGCTTATTGTTACGGCCCTCTGCTTTGTTCCCCGGAATTTTTTCCCCCTGGTTTTTCCCGGACTCTGGTGGTTTAAGCCCCTTCTGGACCGGCTCATACTCCATGTTATTTCGGTACGCTTTTTTGACCGCGACGCCCCCCTGTCCCGCCTTGTCCGGGGACTGGGAAGTTCACTGCGCGCCGGTCTTGCCGGAGACCTCCTGTGGCGGCGTTTCAGCCCCTGGCGGGGAGGCCGCATGCCGGTAAGGGTACTCGAAAAACTCAAGGGAAAGGCGGCGAGAAAACGCATAGCCGCCCTGGGATCAGGCGGCCTGGATTTCAGCCTGACAGTAACCCTTCTCAGCATGGCGCTTAATTATGTCCTCCTGGCCGGGGAAATCATATTCGCCTTCATGGTTGCCGGTATACCGGACATGGATACCTGGGGCAGGGCCTTCCAGATCTCCGGGGTAAGTGTTGTTCTTTTTGCGGTCGTGAACGGAATTAATTTTCTTATTGTTGAAAGCCTGTATATCTGCATGAGTTTTGGAATCTACCTCAACAGCAGGCTCGAAACCGAAGGCTGGGACTTGCAGCTTGATTTCAGGCGCTTTGCCGGGGGAACGCGAAACAAAGCCGCCCCGCTTGCGGGAATTGCCAAAGTCTTTGTCCTGGTGGTACTGCTCCTGGGACTCCGTACACCCGCCCCCGCTATGGACACCGAAGAAGACGCGCTCGAAACCCTCAACACGGTACTTGCTTCCCCTGATTTCGGGACGGAAGAAGACAGCTGGAGTATACAGTTTAAGCAAAGCGAATCCGGGCAAAGTCTCTCCGTTATTCCCTACGAGCCGGGCAAAATCAGACGCTTTCTCGGCATAGTCATCAGGGCACTGGCAGCCGCCGCTATCGCCTCGGTTCCGGTTTTCTGCCTGTACCGTTATCTTAAAACAGGGAGCTTTCCCGGAAAAAGAAAGGGGTGGAAAAGCTCCGCCCTTGCCGCGCCGGAAAAAGAAAAAAGTTCCGCCTTTCTTCTTGGGGAAGCAAGGGAATTCCGGAGCAGGGGCCTTGTCCGCGAAGCCTGGGCCCGCTGCTTTGCCGCCATACTCGCCGCTTTCAGCGAGCGGGAAAAATTTATAGTTCCGCGGGACGCCACCGAGTACGGCTGCCTCGCCCTGCTCAGGTCGCGGGAGCTTCCTGAGGCGGAAGCCTTTAACAGCTTCCTCAAGTCTTGGATAGATCTGGCCTACGGCGGCAGAACTCCTGATCCGGGCCGCTTTGACGAGGCCCTGTCTTTCTGCGTTTCCATACAGGGGCCCGCCGGTGCATAAATCCTTTTCTATCCTTATCGCCGTAGCAAGCCTCATCGCGCTTACGGCCATACTGGCCTTTATCTTTCTCGAAATAGTGCCGAAGAAAAAATTCGCGCCGCCTTCTTCCCTGGCATTGGAAAATGATTTCCTTGCCCTGGAGCGCTGGCTTAACCGTACCGGTCATCCGGTGCGTACCGAAACCCGCCCGGACGCCTCTACCATCCCCCAGGCCGGGGAAGGAACCGTGTATGTGCAGGCTTCGTTTTTCTCCTGGACCGGACCGGATTATGCAATGTTAAAACCCTGGGTAGAACGGGGGGGCCGCCTGCTTATCGCCCTGGACCAGGAATGGAACAAAGAGTATTCCGAAGGCATGGACCTGCTTCTCGGGGACTTAGGTATTGGCGCGGCCCAGTTCTTCGGCGCTGAGGCAAAGGCCGTACCAAAAGGAAACGGCGGGGCAAAGGCCGCGCCGGAAGACGAGGATACGACCGCGCCGCTCAGGCCCTATTTTGATCACGCGATTAGCTTCGATCCAAAGGAACTTCCCCCGGAGTGCTTTTCCATGAGCGACAGCAGGGGCGATATACGGCTTGTTACCGTAACCATGGGAGACGGTTCAGTTACCCTTTTCGGCTCTCCGGTATTCATGATGAATTTCAACCTTGGGCATACACCTAACGCCCGCCTTGCCTGGCGTCTTACCGGAGCGGAGGACAGCGAAGGGAAGGGCATACTTTTTATACGGGGCAGAAAGCCCCAGCCCGGCTTCTGGGGCAGACTGGCCGGGAGCGGCAGGATACTTCCTCCCCTGCTTTCCCTTGCCGTGGTTCTGGCCGTTGGATTCTGGATGATTGTTCCCGTGTTCGGGCGGCTCTTTGAACCACCGGGGCAGCCGGGAAAACCCATAGGGGAACGCTTTCTGGCGGAGGCCCGTTTTTTAAGGCGTTACGGCGCCCTTGATTCCTATATTGAACCCTACCGGGAAACCATTAAACAGCGCCTGGCAAAAAAAACGGAGGCCGGTAACGAAAACCCAGGCGAAGCCTCCCGCCGCGCCCTGGCCGAACTGTGCGGGATAGACCATACTAGGGTCGATGAACTTTTTGATCCCCGGCAGAGCGGCCCTTTACGGCCCGGAGATTTTGTCAGGGTAATGGAAACTGTCCATGCCATACTGGAGCGATTATGAACGAAAGCAACTACACCATCGAAAGCGCCGCCGCCGCGGTTGCCGCTGTCAAAACGGAAATAGCCAGGGCTTTTATCGGCCAGGAAAAACTGGTTGACTGTCTGCTCACCAGTCTCCTTGCCGGAGGCCATGTGCTTGTGGAAGGCGTTCCCGGCCTGGGCAAAACCCTCCTGGTCCGTTCCATAGCCCGCGCCATAGGCGGCGAGTCCAAACGGGTCCAGTTTACCCCCGATCTCATGCCCAGCGACATTACCGGGAACATCATGCTCAACGCGGCAAGCGGCGACTTTGTTACCAGAAAGGGGCCGGTGTTTACCCATCTCTTTATCGCCGACGAAATCAACAGGGCCCCGGCAAAGACCCAGGCGGCGCTCTTTGAGGCCATGCAGGAATTTCAGGTAACACTCGACGGGGTAGGCCATCCCCTTCCCAGCCCGTTTATGGTACTGGCAACCGAGAATCCTTTTGAACACGAAGGAACCTATCCCCTGCCCGACGCCCAGAAAGACCGCTTCCTCATGAAGGCCCTGGTGAGCTATCCAACGGAAGATGAAGAAAAGGAAATGGTCGCCAGGATACTTTCGGGCGGGACCGGCGCGGAACTTTCGGTAGCAGCCATAAACGCCGTCATGGGTCCTTCTGATTTTATGGCCATCCAGGCATTGTGTTCTTCCATACGGGTTGACCCCGCCATCGTTGATTACGCGGTACGCCTTACCGCCGCCACCAGGGACTCGCCCGCGCTGCAATCGGGCGCCGGTCCCCGTGGCAGCCTTGCCCTGGTACGCTGCGGAAGAAGCCGCGCCCTGCTTGCCGGAAGGGACTTTGTCATTCCCGACGACATCAGGGATGTGGCTGTCCAGGTCCTCGCGCACCGCCTTACCCTTTCCGCCGAAAGCGAACTTGAGGGAAACACCGAAATCCGCATCGTAGAAACCCTTGTGGCAAAGACCGGGGCCCCCAGGACATGAAGAGCGCCCCGGTTCTTTTCTTTGCCGCCCTGCTCTGGTTCTTCCTCGGCGCGGGGGCCTTTTTTTCGCCGCTCTTCTCCCTGATCTGGTTTCTTTCCGGCCTCGCGCTTTTTGTACTGGTTCTCCTGGACGCCCTGTTTCTCATGGTCCTCACCGACAGGCTCAGTACCGAAAGGGAAGTAAACAGCACCCTGGCCCTGGGAAAACCTTCCCCGGTGCGCGTCATCATAAGACCGTCAGGCAGGGGCCTCATTCCCGCTTCAATTCAAATTTTTGATCTCTATCCCCCGTCGATGAGCCCGCCTTCGCGGGACCTGATGCCGGTACGGCTTGACGCCGGGGCGCTGAAAAACAACGGCGCCATAGTCTTTGAATATACCCTGATACCTTCCGAAAGGGGCGCGTGGGAGTTCGGCGGCATACATCTTTTGCTGGGTTCGCCCCTCCGTTTCTGGCGCTACAAGGCGGTCCATGACACCCCAGGCAGGGGCAGGACCTATCCCGACTTTAAGAAAATCCTCGGCGGCCAGGACCTGCGGGGCCTTCTTGAACGCACCGGCCTTAAAAGCATACGGATGCGCGGCCAGGGCCTTGATTTTCAGGGGCTCAGGGAATACCAGATCGGGGACCCGGTGAAGGACATAGACTGGCGGGCCACAAGCCGCCGCCTTAAACCCATAGTCAGGGAATACCAGGAAGAAAGGGACCAGCAGATTCTTCTCCTTATTGATTCGGGCTACAGGCTCCACCGTCAGGAAGGAGACTATACGCAGTTTGACAGCGCCATCAACGCCGCGCTGCTCCTTTCGTATGTGGCCCTGAAACACGGAGACTCGGTAGCGCTGGGGGTTTTCGGCAACGGCGACCACTGGCTGCCGCCCCACAAGGGCGTAAGCGCCCTCAGCGCCCTTATAAACGAACTCTACGATCTCAAGAGCGCGCCCCTGCCCTCCTCGCCCTTTTCCGCCCTGGAACAGGCCATCGCCAGGCTTAACCGCCGCAGCTTCATCATCCTCATCAGCAATTTCCGCGAAGAAGACGGCGAGTCCCTTTCGTGGATACTTCCCCGGGTCAAGCGCCGGCATCTCCTCCTCACCGTAAGTCTCAGGGAGAAAGAAGCCGAAGAACTTGCCAGGCAGAAACCCGGCGGGACCGAAGACAGCTATGTCAAAGCCGCGGCCTATTCCTACCTGTACTCGCGCAGGCAGCTTTACAAAACCTGGGAACACCTGGGGGTCCATACGCTGGAAAGCTCCGCCGCGGGCCTTTCCCCGGCCCTGATAAACCGCTATCTCCGCATCAAACGCTCAGGCGAACTCTAGGCTCTCCGCCGGAGGCGGAGAGCAATGGAAACAGCGGCATCCTTGCCGCGTCGCCGGCAACCTGACCCGCATACTGTTCCTCCGTTTCCCTCCGTGATACACTCGTCCGGTGAGAGTTGTTACGGACATACTTGAAAGAGAAATCAAAAACCAAAAAAGCCGCTTTGTGTTTCCTTCCGAAACAGCCTCGTCCCTCTGGGCGGGGAAGGCCCTGGAACTTACCGGGACGCGCTCC
>JAISCK010000235.1 GCA_031265635.1 Spirochaetaceae bacterium | reverse complement strand
CAGAAATACTACGTCCCCCTGGATAAATACGCGCAGGAGAAGGTCAGGGCCGTGTACCGGAACGGAATCCTCAAAGTAACCGTCCCGCCGAAAGACGAGCCCGATCAGAACGACGGAATCAAAATCGAGATAATCAAGGAAGGGGACTGACGGTCCGCCGTCTGTAGATTCCCGCGCCCGGTAACGCGGACCTCCCGCGCGTCCGGGCGTTACAGCGCTTTTAAGGGGGGGCCTCTTACCAAAAGGCGCGGGGCAAGTTGTAAAAGCGCCGCCCGGCCCCCCTGCACTCCAGTCCCGCCCCGCGGGTCTTCCGCTACTCCCCTGTAACGCCGGATTCCCGGCGGCATTGCTTAAAACAGCAGGCCAGCTGCGCTAAAAACCTGCTTTGGGATTTTACCGCGAATTTTACCGCAAAGTCGAGAAAGTCAAAGAAGTTGAAGAAGTTTTTGCTCTCAGGTCCTTTCTTTGGCCTCTTTCTTTGACTCCTTTGCGGTATCCTCTATAAATAAATCACTCAATTTTCGTTGTTCTTTTTTTTCTTATTCGACTTCGAACCTTTGGTTCGATTTGACTTCGTGGTAAAAATTCGGCCATATTTTTCTAAGTTTTGGGAAATACCTCAGGAAAAAACTGCCTGAATATCAAAAATAAGTCAAAATTTCGTAATAAAATGGCTTTTTTTATAGGATTATTGAAATACTTTACCTTTCGTAATATATTAGTAACAGTGGATCCTAGGTATTAATAAGTGAAGATATTCTTCCTCTTTTTACTCATCTTTTCCGCCGCAATTCTCCCGGCCCAGACCGCCGCGGAAATGGAAGCGCTCCTTTCAACCCGGGCGGTCAGTTTTGCCCAGGCCAGCCGTTTCGCCCTTGTCGTCGCGGACTGGGTGGACGAGACGGCGGGGACGGCGGCGGCCTACTCCCTAGCCCTGGAACAGAAATGGCTTCCCCAGCGGGTCTCCTCGGGGGAGGTTTCCCCGGACAGTCCCATCAGGCTGGGGGAACTGTGCTTCCTCATTATGGAAGCTTTCGGCATGAAAGGGTCTTTTTTGTATGCCGTGCTTCCCGGCCCCCATTACGCGTTCCGGGAGCTTGACTATCTCAGGCTAATTCCGGGCCAGAGGGACCCCGGTGCAAAGGTTTCCGGGGAACGGTTTTTGCAAATTTTGGGAATGGTAGCGGCCTATACTCAGGCGGACCGGGATCCTGCGGAAACGTCGGCCCCCGTAGTTGCCGCGGAAACACCGGAGGAAGCTCCGAGAGAAGCGCTGCCCCCTGTGGCGGTGGTGGAAGCGCCGGAAGAAGCGCCGCCTCCTGTGGCGGTCGTAGAAACACCGAGGCCGCCGCCTCCTGTGACGATTGTGGAAGCGCCGGAGGAAACGCCGCTGCCTGTGGCGGTCGCGGAAGTACCGGAAGAAGCGCCGCCCGTTGTGGCGGTCGTAGAAACGCCGGAAGAAACGCCGCCGCCTCCTGTGGCGGTTGTGGAAAAGCCGAGGCCCCCGCCGCCCCCTGCGGCGGTTGTGGAAAGGCCCAGGGAAACACCGGCTGCGGAAAAACCCGGTATCATCGCTTTGGGCACTATCCGGTTCCCGCCGAATTCGGCGGGACTGGAGGAAACGGAGAAGGCCAGGCTGCGAAATATGGCCGCCCTGCTGCCGGAGTATCCGGACAGGAAGATACTTATAGGGGGCTATACCGCTTTGGCGGGAACCATGAGGGGCAGGCTGCAGATCTCAAGGGAACGGGCCCAGGCAACGGCGGATTTTTTGGTGTCCCTGGGAGCCTGCCGCCCGGAGGAGATCATCATCCAGGCATACGGGGCCCAGCGGCCCCTGGGGAATAACACGGGGTCGGAAGGCAGGGCGCCTAACCGGCGGGTTGAAATTGCCCTTTTGAACGAAGCGTACTATAAAATCCAATTCCTGCCGGATTCGACGGAATTGACGGAAGAAGGAAAGGCCAAACTGCGGGAACTGGCCTCCGTCCTGTCGCGGTATCCGGGCGTCAATGTCCTTGTGGGAGGCTATACCGCTTTGGCGGGAACCATGAGGGGCAGGCTGCAAATTTCAAGGGAACGGGCTCGGGCGGCGGCCGATTTTCTGGCGGCTCTGGATGCCAGGGGCGCGAGGAATATCTCCGTCCGGGCTTACGGCGCGGCCCAGCCCCTGGGGGACAATGCCTCGGAAGAAGGCAGGGCGCTTAACCGGCGGGTTGAAATTACCCTCTTTGACGAATAGGGGGTATAGAATATATGCGAAGCATCGTAGGGCAGGGCGCTATTATACGCGTTTTGTTGTTTATTTTCCTTGCCCTGGGCGCCGGCGTTTCCGCCTGGGCCGTGGATTTCGGGCTTGTCCTTGGCGCGGCGGGGGAATACGCCCCGTATACGGAGGGGGATGGCTTGGGCTTTACCGGGAGTTCGCTCCCCTGGTTTTCCATGGCCCTGGGCAAGAACGCGAACCTCTACCTTTCGGGAAAGTTTACCTTTGAATACGGATACGGTACGGATGAGTGGGCCTTGCCGCCGCTTTTCGAACTTGAACGTACCGAACTGAACTTCCGTCCGGTTCAGACTGTGTACCTCGCCCTGGGCAGGCAGCAGTTCAAGGACAGCGGGGGGATGATCGCTTCCGGGCTTTTTGACGGGTTTTACGGCAGTTTCGGCCTGGGGCTGGCGCGGTTTTCCGTGGGGGCCTTTTATACCGGCCTGCTCTACAAAAAAACGGCGGAGATACTGATGACAAGAGGGGATTTGGAGTATTATTACAGGGACCTTGATTACAACGACCCGGCAAGCTACTTTGCCTCCCGCCGTATACTCGCGTCCGTCGCGGGGGAATTCCCGGATTTGACTTCCCGCAGTTCCCTCGCGCTTAACGCCCTGGCCCAGTTTGACCTGAACGATTATGGGGAGGACTTCGCGCTGAACAGCCAGTATCTGGAAGCCCGTTTCGATTTTGAGGCGGTGGACACTCTGCGTGTTTTTGCCACCGGGCTTGGGGGAGTGTCCGAGTCGGAAGGGGTATCCGCGAGATTCAATTTTGCCGCGGCTTTCGGAGCGGAATGGGAAGTTTTCGGCGCGCTGCCGGATATGGCTTCCGCGGAACTGCGCTGGGGGAGCGGGTCGGTAAGCGACAGGATAGGCCCCTTTAAGCCGATAAGCAATATTGCCCAGGGGAGCGTGTTTGCACCCACCCTGCCGGCCCTTATGACCGCCCGTGTTTTGTATACGGCGCGGCTCCTGCGCGTGTTTTCGTTCTCCACAGTCGCGGCCCTTTTCTGGCGCACGGACCTTGAAACCTTTACGGACGCTGACCTGGACGGCGCTTCAAAGGACAGGTTTCTGGGCTGGGAACTGTACGGGCAGCTTATCTGGGCGCCCCAGTCGGCGCTGCGTTTTAACGCCGGGGGCGGGTTTTTTTTCCCTGGCGGCGCTTTTGTTGAAAGCGCGGAAAAAAGATGGAAAATAAACGCCGGTTTGATTTTATCCTTATAAATTTGTTGCTATAATTAGAATATCGAGCATTTCCCAAAACTCGGTTAGTTTTGGGAAATGCTCTTGGAGAAAACCGCAATTTCTTGTAATACAAGAATTTACGATCCTGCGGTTTTCTCCGGGGTAAGAAGCTTTCCCAAAAA
>JAISCK010000207.1 GCA_031265635.1 Spirochaetaceae bacterium | reverse complement strand
CTTGACGGCACCCTTGTGAATACCATAGCCGATATAGCCGGGGCGGTAAACCACGGCCTTGGCCTCCTCGGTTTTCCCGGATACGCGGAAGACGACTTTTACCCCCTGGTAGGCTGGGGCTGGCGCAATCTCTGTACCCGCTGCCTGCCCCAGGCAAACCGGGACGAAGAAACCGTACAGAAGCTCTACGACGCTTCCTTTGCCTATTACAGTGAACACCCCGCTGATTTCTCAAGGCCCTATCCCGGCATCCCCGAACTCATCGCTTCCCTGAAACAAAAAAAAATACAGACCGCGGTGCTTTCCAACAAACTGCATCCCCTTACCCTTGCGCTTATTCAAACTCTTTTTCCGTCCGGTTCTTTTGACCTGGTATTCGGCGAGAGAAAGGGAATACCGAGGAAGCCCGATCCCCAGGCCGTATGGGAGATACTGCTTGAGCTTGACAGCAGTCCGAGGCAGACGATTTTCGCGGGCGATTCGGAGCTTGACATGGAAACCGCAAGGGCGGCGGACTGCCACGGCGTAGGGGTCTCGTGGGGTTTCAGGGGACAAGAGGTCCTGGAAAAGGCCGGGGCGGGCCGCATAGTCAGCCTGCCCGAAGAAATCCTCGCGCTTGCCTCAGAGACACGCATGTAGCGGCTATGGTTGAAACAAGGATTCCGGGCTATACTGGTGTCATGGGCATGAACACTCAGGAAGTAGAACAGAATATCGGCGAGCTTTCACAGGCTCTGGCAAAGAGTTCCGATCCGGTTCTCCTCGCAGCCTTTCTCCGCTGCCTTTTGACTCCCGCCGAAATCAGGGATATAGCGGCGCGGTGGGCTCTGGTAAAGGCCCTGGACAAAAAAATACCCCAGCGGGAAATCGCCAGGGAACTGGGCGTTTCGCTCTGCAAGATTACCAGGGGTTCACGGGAGCTGAAAAAAACCGGTTCGGCGTTCCGCCGTATTCTTGACATGACGGGAAAGCGGCCATGACCGAAAACGGTTTCGGCTACGGCTTTATACCCAGTGAATTTCTTCCCTCAGGAAAAGATGAATTTTATCTCCGCAATGAAGAAGCGCCTGTCCGTCCCTGGAGGGCGCTCAGCGCCGGGGAAAAGGCCGCGCTCGCCGAAAACGGCAATTACGCGCCTGACTGGAATGATTTCCTTGTGGCCGATCCCTTTGATCCCCGGCTGATACGCAATTCTGTCTTCTACGGCCTGGTACGCCTCGGCCCCCTTGAACATACCGTTATACAGCGTCACGATTTCGCCCTTCCTTCGGGAATACGGAACAGCATGATCATTTCGTCCGATATAGGGGCGAACTGCGCGATATACGACTGCTCCTATCTTTCCCATTACATCATAGGGGACCGGGTGATACTCTCCGGCATTGACGAGATGCAGACCACAAACCACTCCAAATTCGGCAACGGCGTGTTGATGCCGGGCGAAGACGAAGAGGTCCGCGTCTGGATTGATGTGATGAACGAGGCGGGCGGAAGGTCCATACTGCCCTTTGACGGCATGATATGCGCCGACGCCTTTCTCTGGGCGGCTTTTCGGGACGACAGGAGACTTGTGGAAGCCCTTAAAGACCTGACCCAAAAACAATACGGCGGCCCCAGGGGCAGATACGGCACGGCGGGAAACTGCGCCGTCATCAAAAGCTGCCGCATAATCAAGGACTGCGCCATAGGGGACTATGCGTATATAAAGGGCGCCAACAAGCTGAAAAACCTCACCATACATTCGTCGGAGGACGAGGCTTCCCAAATAGGCGAAGGGGTGGAACTGGTAAACGGCATCATAGGTTTCGGCTGCCATATTTTTTACGGCGTCAAGGCAGTGCGTTTTGTCATGGGAAGAAATTCCAGCCTCAAATACGGGGCACGGCTCATCCATTCGGTGCTGGGGGACAATTCCACGGTTTCGTGCTGTGAGATTCTCAACAACCTCATATTCCCCGTTCACGAGCAGCATCACAACAACTCCTTCCTTGTCGCCGGCCTCATCCAGGGCTTATCCAATATGGCCGCCGGAGCCACCATAGGGTCAAACCACAACAGCCGCGCCAATGACGGGGAAATCCGGGCGGGCAGGGGTTTCTGGCCGGGCCTCTCCGTAACCCTCAAACACTCAAGCCGCTTTGCCAGCTTTGTGCTGATAAGCAAGGGCGACTACCCCTATGAGATGAACATTCCCCTCCCCTTCTCCCTGGTAAATCACAATGTCAAATATGACCGGGTCGAGGTCATGCCCGCTTATTTCTGGATGTACAATATGTACGCCCTGGAACGGAACGCCTGGAAGGCAAAGGACAGGGACAGGCGCAAAAAGAAAATTCAATATATTGAAACAGCCTATCTTGCCCCCGACACGGCGGAAGAAATCATCAACGCGCGGGAACTGCTCTCGGCCTGGATAGCGCGGGACCGCGAAAACCCCAGGCATGAACAGGAAGACAGCATCATTGTCGGCGGGCTCGAAAGGAACAAAAGAAAACAGGCCGTACTCAAACCCTCAAAGGCCCTTGACGCCTACAACAGCATGCTCGGTTATTATGTGTTCAATACCTTTGCCGAATACCTTTTTTGCCACGGGGAACTTGACTTTGCCGGATTCGCGGCCCTCGCCGCCAGACTTGACGCCGAAAGGGAAAAGAACGCCGAAAGCGGACGGGTAAGCGAATGGGTCAATATGGGCGGGCAGATAGTTCCGGCGTTCAGGGTTGACAGGCTGAGGTCTGATATAGGCCGGTATTCGTCCTGGCATGAGATCCACGATGAGTACAGCCGCTGGGTAGACCTGTATGAGCTTGACAAACTCAGCCACGCATGGTCCCTCCTCGCTCTTCTTGAGGGCGGAGCGCCAGCGGACAGGGCCGCCTTCATAGACGGCTTCGGCAGGCTCAGGCTTACCAAACGGTGGATATGCGACCAGGTATACGAAAGCAGGGCCAAAGATTTTCTTGATCCGTTCAGGAAAATCACCTACAGAAACCAGGAAGAAATGGACGCCGTGGCGGGAAAGGCCGGGGACAATTTTTTTGTAAAGCGGGCAAAAGAAAAACTTGAGTCTTTTGAGGTTTCGCTTAAAACCTTGTTGGAACATTTTTAATTTCGTGCTATGCTGAAAGGATGAATACAACTGACCTTGCCGCCCAGCTTGTCGTGATTACCGAAGCGGACATGATAATCCGGCTCTGCCTCGGTTTTGTTGCCGGAGCCGTCATAGGATTTGAACGGTCGAGCAGGCACCAGATCGCGGGCCTCAGGACCCACATACTCATTGCCCTCGGCGCAACATTGCTCATGATACTGTCGATATGGCTTCCCCAGTATTTTAATTCCCTCAAAAACGGCGACCCCGGAAGAATAGCCGCCCAGGTTGTTTCGGGCATAGGCTTTCTCGGCGCCGGCGCCATAGTAAGGCTCGGCAACAATGTCAAGGGCCTCACCACCGCCGCGTCCCTCTGGCTCATCGCCGCGGTGGGACTCGCCATAGGAGCCGGAGCCTTTGTCGCCGCCTTTACCGCCGAAGTCCTGAGCCTCTTTACCCTGGTAGCCCTTGATTTTTTTGAAAAGAAGCTCTTCCCTTCCGAAAGGAACAAACTGCTTGAGCTTGGCTACAAAGACAGCATCCCCGACACCCAGGAAGCCCTTGAAGTGCTTAAAAGTTTTGGCGTGCGGGTCATTTCCATTGACGTGGACCAGCCCAAGGGCAAGAGCAAGGGAGGCCGCCTTAAACTCCTCTCCGGCGTCCCTGTGGCGACGAATATCTCCAAACTTGCCGCGGCCCTCAAGGAATCGGCCCATGTGGAACGTTTCGAGATAAAAGAAAAGTATTGACGTTATGGGACAAGGGGCCCTATGCTTTTGACAGCTTCCTGAGTACGGGTATGGCCGGTTCGGTAAGTTCTATGGACACGGGAAAATCCTCTTTCGTAAGCCTCACGGTTTCTCCGTCCATCTGGGCAAGTACGGGATACTCATAACGGAACTCAAGGCGCGAAGCGTTGCAGAGAACGGCCTCTTTTTTGTCAACATGGCCGCCTGTGTTAAAAAGCCCCTTGAGAGAGAGTTTGCGGAAAAGGGACATCTGCCTGAGGACGCAGACATTCCGCGCGTCGGGCAGTATCATCTTGCGGGAGCCGTAGGTTCTCTTTCCCGTTACCCCCATGGCGGCAAGGAGCAGCGCTTCGTTGAGGGAGAGTATCTCATTTCCTCCCTCGTCATAGGCGTTAAGCGCCATGGGGCCGACCTTGTACACCCTGTCGTACAGGAGGGCGGCTATATCCACCCATAGTTTGTACGAATCTCCGGGGAAACGCCCTTTCATCTTGTTGGTCATGTGGGTAACAAAGGCATCAAGGCCGATGGAAAGTATGTTGAAGGCCAGGAACGGCCCCTTGCCTCCGGTAGAAGTCCTGAGCCTGAGGGCCCTGCTGTATTCTATGGTAACTTCTTCCGTCAGGAGGTCCAGTGCCCCGCCCAGTTCCCAGGCGTCGGCGCCGTCGTTTCCCGTTCCCATGGGAAGCCTCAGTATGGCGAAATTTGACCTCAGCGCCGAATGGGCTTCGTAGAGCGCAAGCTGGGCCTCAAGGCTGGTCCCGTCCCCTCCGGCGGTGATGATGAGAAAAAAAGGAGAAGGAACCGAAGATGAAAGAGAGGCCGCCTCGTCAAGAAGGGCGCGGACTATGTCTCCCGCGTCGCCGGGCCGTGAGGTAAGGATCAGGCCGGGCGACTTGGGCGAAGAAGGCCCCCGGTTACGCCGTTGTGATGTATCAGAGGGCAGCGCTTCCCCTCCGCGCCGCTTTTTTCCCCCGGCTTCTCCGGCGTAGCGCTCCAGCACGGCGCGGTGCTTTTTCCAGCGGGACCCTATGGTAAAGCCTCCCGCCCTGGGGTTGGCTATGCAGGTCCAGAAAAGGGGGCGGCCCTGGGCAAGGGGGCTGGCCGCGCAGATGACGGCGAGAGCGGAGGCAAAATCCTCAAATACCTCTGTTTTCATTGTAAAAATCCCTCCGCTTTTTTCTCCATATCCTTGTACTGCGCATAACGGCGGCAATACTGCTCGTGGAGTTCCCTGCCGGGAATATAACTTTCTTTTATGTGAACGACACGGTTACAGGCTTCATCAAGACTTGCGGCTTCTCCCAGGGCCATGAGGCACAGGCAGGCGTCGCCGGCCAGTTCGCCGTCGGCAATGTTCATGGCGTGGAGGGTAAGGCCCGAAATATCGGCCTTGAGCTGGTTCCAGAGGGCGTTCTTGGCCTGGCCGCCTGAAAGACGGAGTTCCTCTACGGAAAAGCCTTCTTCCCTGAAAGTATCCAGCGCGCCAAGCACCCTGAAACCCAGGGCTTCAACCACGGAACGGCCCAGGCTTGCCCGGCTGCTGAGACCGGCGAGGGAAAAGAAAGCCGAAGGAGACGTAAAGGCCCCCGACGCGGCAAGATCGGGAAAAAAGACACTGCTTCCGCCAGAGAGTACTGGAAGGGACGGAAGTCCCGGCGCTTGTATGATTTCTTCGAGTATCTCCCCGTAACTCCGCTCGTCCTGGCCGGTGATATGGCGGAACCACTCAAAGAGCCGCCCCGATGTCGGGAGTATGGCGCCTATGTTCCACAGGCCCTCTTTCGCGTGGGGGAGCAGGCGAAGCTTTCCTGACTCATGGGGAGCGGCAGCGCAGAGATTGATTCCCTCGGAACTCCCCGCCCTGTCGCAGACCAGGCCGGCCCTGACAGCCCCGGTGCCGATAAGGGCCATGATAAAATCAGGCCCCCCGGCGATAAGGGGAATCCCCGGCTCAAGCCCCCATGCCGCGCCGCGCCGGGAGAGTTTTCCAACCGGCGTTCCCATTTCCGCAAAGGGCGGGAATTTGGCGATTTCAATATCATAAGAACCGCACTGCTCGTCATTCCAGTAATAGGGAATATACGAAGAAGACGGCAGGGCGCTTACCATATCCGCGCCGAGCCGCCAGGCAAGCCAGTCCTGGGGCGAAAGGAAATGCGCTGTTTCGGCATAGAGCCGGGGCTGCCGCTCCTTAAAGGCCGCGGCATAAGGCAGAAAAAGGCTCCGCGGCGGGGCGTCCGTGCCTGACGCGGGCGGAGCGGCCTTGCGCGCGCCGTGCCAGTGAAGGGGCCGCAGCTCTTTGCCGTCTTTTCCGAGGGGCACAAGGGTCGGCCCGTTTCCCGAAATACAGATGGCAAGAGGTTCCAGACGCGGCGAGACGCCGAGGCGGCGCAGGGCCCTGACAAAAGCCTCTTCCCAATGGCGGGCCTCAACAGTCCCCGACGCGCACGCGTCCTGGGGATAGACCTCCCTGGCAAAGGCGATTTCCCCGCCGCCGCCGTCTATGAGGGCGGCCTTGAGCGAAGAAGTGCCTATGTCGACGGCAAGGACGCAGGCTTCTCTCTTCATCGGGTTTCTGAAAAAAGTTTATTGATGACAGCCCGGTTATCCAGGAGGGAACTCAGAGAAAGCCCCTGGTGGAGGCGGGAGATGGTCTTGGCAAAGAGCCTGGTTATGTTCACGCTGATATACCATTCCTTTTTTAAGAGTTCTTCATGGTACACCGCGTTGGTCCCTATGATGCGGAAAAAGTACCCTTCCCTGTACGCCGCGTCAAAATGCGAAACCGCGTCTCCCGAAAAGAGGGGGAGACTCACCGCGCAGATGATTTTTTTTGCCCCTTCATCCTTGAGGACTTTCATGGCCTTGAGCAGGGTCCCGCCTGTGGCCAGCATATCATCGGCCATAAAAACCGTCTTGCCCTTTACGCTGCCCAGGAGTTTTATCACGGAGATATTGCTGTCAAGGGCGTTGCTTGAAACCTTTGAATAATCCCGTTCCTTGTACAAGAGGGCCAGGGGTTTTTTAAGGGTAGTAGCGTAAAACTTGTTGCGGTCAACAGCCCCGGTATCAGGCGCCACAAGAACCATATCGCCGCCTATTTCTTCTGTTTCGGCAAGGGAACGTATAATCTGATAACTGGCGTGAAGATTCTCAAGACGCATGGCGTTAAACGCGCCGCCTATGTCCCGCGAATGAAGATCCAGCGTGATGATGCCGTTTACCCCCAGGTCCTCAAATATCTTGCCCACGCGGCTTGCCGTAAGCCCTTCCCTGCCCTTTTTCTTGTGCTGTCGGGAATAGGGATAGGTAGGAAGCACCAGGGTTATCTGCTCGGCCCCCGCCTGCTTTGCCGCGTCAACGGCAACAAGTACGGCCATCAGATGGTCATTTACCGTCATGACAGCGGACATTTTTCCGCCGTTAAAACTCACCGGATAGTGGTTCTCCACATCCTGGACAATAAAAAGGTCCTTGCCCCGTACGGATTCGAGAATCTCGGCCTTGACCTCGCCGTTGGCAAAGAGGCTGAACCGGGCGGGAACCCGTATATGGGGACAGCGGTAGCCCAGGACATCCCCCGGAACAGCGGCAGTGGGAGAAAGGCTGTCCCGTATAAAGTTGAATTTGCGCAGTACCTCGTCCCGGTCAAGGCCGTAGTTTTTCGCCAGTTCCTGAACGCGGCGTTCAAAATGCCTGCGGTAAAGCCCGCGCAGATGGCCGATGACCTCTTCCGCGAAACTTTCGCCTCCCGGACAGGCAAGAACACCAAGATTTGCCGGATTGTCAAAATTCATGGGTATGAATTTCCTACCACAGGGACCCCTTCCCCGTCAAGGTCCCCGTAAGCGGGCTGTATATGTCAAAGTATAGGAAGGGGGGCCTGTTTCCGTACTGCCATCGGCAAACAGTCGCTTTAGCGTCCGGCCCCCCTACGGGCGAGCCCCGCGATGCAGGTCTCGCCCGACCCCCCAAAATACGGCGGAATTAATCGTAGAATACCCAGTACAGGTCTGCCGGGTTGGAGATACTGAGCGTTACGGTTCCCGATTCCACCTCATCAAATTCTGAAGTGTAAGTGGAAACACTTCTTCCGCACACCGCGTTCCAACCTTCTTGTAAGTCCAGGGCAAAGGCTTTATACACGACACCATCGGAATCCGTTTTATTGCCTCCGGTAATGGTTACATCAGCGTTAACATAGAAATAGTAGACCTCTTGACCGGTTGCTGTATAGTTGCTGCCTTTGACAGAGGTCTGGAATCTCTCCCGAAAGAGATATCCGTTTCCTATAGTACCGCTGCTGGTAGTAAGTTCCAGCGCCTCAAACAGTGCGGACCCGTTGTTACTAGTTACATTTGCCCAGTCAGAAAAGTATTCCCCCGCTACCGTGGAAAAAGACACGAGCGAACTCGACGGTGTTACCGTAATCTCAAAGGAACCGTTTGTTATCGCAGCTACCTCACTGGTACTGGCCGTCAGCATTCCGATCTTGTTTGTTGGGGTATAGCTGAGGGTATAACTCGGAGGAGCAGGAAAGCCTTCCTCATAAATTCTTCCCTTGAGGATGAGCGGCCCTGTTCCCAGGTTGCCTCCCGAATCGCCCGAACCGCCTGCCGGGTTGGAACAACCCATCGCCAGTAAGACCACCGCCACTGTGATTCCCGTAATAAAAACTGTCTTCTTCATCTTGTATTCCTCCTTATGGAATAATTACACTGTAAATCGCGCTAAACTTGCCTTTCTTCATCGCGTTCGTCTCCCAGCGCACGGCGTAGTACAGGCGCTTGCCCCGCTCGCTCTCCTTAAAGGTCAGTTCAAGGGGGCTTTTCGTGGCAAAGGCCGAGTGTACCAGTTCCTCCACCTCTTTGGGCGGCGTGTCCGAAATAAGCCACACCAGCTCCATGCCGTGTACGCCTTTGGGCTTGCCCCAGCGCTTCATGGTGGCCCGGCGGAAGCGGAAACGCAGCACACGCGGCAGGGGCGTCTGGGCTTCTACCTCCGGGATGTCGTCGGGTTCGGGTATCGGCGAGGGATGGGTGTCGTGGTTGGGGATGCGCATCGC
>JAISCK010000161.1 GCA_031265635.1 Spirochaetaceae bacterium | reverse complement strand
ACGGCGGAACACCTGGCCAACATGGACATCCCGCCCATCGACGACAAGCCGACCCGCATCCCCAGGCCCGTAAACCAGGTTGAAGCGGACCTCACCTTTCCGGGCGTGCATCTGGTAAGGCTGGTGAGAATCCGGCCCGTGGCGGGTTCCCTGCCCGACCCCCGGAGCGACTACGGGGTGCGTATCTTCTTTGGATTTTCCGGGCCGCCGAGCGAGAAATATCCGGTCCGCTTTACCAAGCCGCCTAAGACGGGCAGGGAATTTACCTATTCGGTGTTTACCCGGAAGAAGGACATACTCTTTGACCTTGAAGGGGAGAGCGGCAACACGGTGTATTTCTGCCTCCAGTACGAAACCCCTTCGGGCGGCGAGGAGGGCAAGGGGCCGTTTGGTCCGATTCTTTCCGCGGTCGTACCGTAAGAGGAGAAGAATAAGGTCCGCGAATGAACGCTAATGAACGCGAATTGAAGAAGAAAAAACATTCGCGGATATTCGCGTAATTCGCGGACAATTTGAAGCTGTTTGTAAGGAGAACGATGATGAAAAAAATGTTATTAAAACTGACGGTTCCGGCGGCGCTTGTCGTGCTGGCGGTTTTGGTGGGTTGCTCCAATTCCACCGGAGGAGGGGGTGGGAATGGTGGCGGTGGCGCGGATGCCCTTGATGGGACAACATGGCGATATACTTATAGTGCTGACTATGGTTATGGGGTTTATTTAACGCAGAAATCTGTTCTACGTTTCAATAGTCCTTACTGCAATAATTCAATTACTGTTTCGACGAACGGTATGACTCAGAGTGATTCTGTTACTTACGAATATATCGTATCCGGTAATAGGGTATATATAATAGGTTTGGCTGATGGTACATTTTCGGGTAACACAATGTATTTAGGAGGTGTAACATATACCAAATGAGAAGTAACCTCTATATAAAAATCCTCAAGTAGCGCAAAGGTGCCTGGCCTATTTTCATATGGGGGTAGGGGGGCGCGTCGCGTATGCCGCACTGCCAAACGGCAGTATGGAAATGCGCCCCCCTTCCTTCCCCTTTCTTATACTTATTTGACTGCGAACCTTCGGTTCGAATCTCCTTTAATTGACCGCGAAGCGGTCTACCTAGCGGTAAATACGGAAGGCAGGAGTACCAGGCGCGCCCGAAATGCCTTGTTTCATAGGTGGTATGGGCGTATACTGTGAGATACGGGAGAATGATCCGGCATGCGGGTAACATGGGACCCGGAGAAAGAAAAAGAAAATATCAGAAAACACAAGCTGGGGTTTTCCTATGCCGCGGAGGTTTTTCATGATGCCAACCGTCTTGTCCGGTACGACAAGGCCCACAGCGGGGAAGAAGACCGGTATATAAATATCGGAAAAGCCGGAGATGAGGTAGTTGTGTTTGTGGTGGAAACCGAATACGGCAAGGATGAAACAAGAATTATAACGGCGCGAAAGGCCAACAAACGGGAGAGGAAAGCGTATGCCGATGGTGAGGTATGATCTTGACCATTTGCCGGAAGTACCGGCGGAAGAACGGAAGCGGGTCGCGGCTATGTCCGATGAAGAAATCGACTATTCCGATATTCCCGAAGTACGCGATTTTTCCGGGTTTGTCCGGGCAGGGGGCCGGGATGCGGCAGAGAGGTGGAGCCGGGTAGAAATAGACTTGGACAGCGACGTAATCGCGTGGATTGGGGAAGGGTATCAATCCCGCATTAACGCTATTTTACGGGAAGTAATGCGTCTGACCATGCTTTCCACCGGTGAAAAGTCTTAAGCCCCGCGCCTTAACAATGCCAAACGGCGGTACGGAAACAGGCCCCCCTTCCCCTTCTTTTACTTTTTCGACTGCGAACCTTCGGTTCGAATCTCCTTTAATTGACCGCGTAGCAGTCTACTTAGCGGTAAATTCTTCCCCTTGCCTATCAGCGCCAAGTTCCGTAAAATAGCACAGAGGGTTCTTCTGTGAAACATGTACTGGTAATTGATGAGTCTCCCCTGTTTCGTGAATACCTGCGTACCAAGCTGACCGGCAACGGTATTGACGCGAGTGTGGCCATTAACGGCCTGGACGGTATCGCCAAAATCAGGAACCTGATTCCCGACCTGATAGTCATGGATTACCACCTCAGCAGGGAACGCCAGAATGTTTTTGATGTTCTTAAAGAAAAAAAGAAAAATCCCGGCACGGCGAAGATTCCGGTCATCATCCTGGCCCAGCGCATTGACCAGAAGGAGATCATCGAGCTGGTCCCGTACAATGTAAAAAAGGTGTTCACCAAGCCCATAAAAATTGACACGCTCTTTGCCACCCTCACCGAACTCCTGGGGGTTCCCTTTGAGGTGGACGAGACCCCTTCAATCATAGAAGCCCATGTCAACGACGATATTATTTTTGTCGAAATAGCCCAGGGCCTTAACAGGGACAAACTTGATCTTCTGCGCTTCAAAATAATAGAACTTATAGAACTGTACGAGATACGGGTTCCCAAGCTCATTGTCATGCTGAGCGATATTGCCTTTACCTTTACCGACGCCCCGAATATCCACAAGCTGCTGGATACGGTGCTGCAGTCGTCCCGGGCAAAGCACCGCAATGTGCGGGTTCTTGCCAGGGATGAGTTTTTCAAGAAATTCATCGCGGGCCAGAAGGACTACGAGGGCATCGAGGTGGTAAGCAATCTCCAGTACGCCCTGGACGGGCTGCTTTCGGAACTGGACAGTACGATGGAGTTTGGCGAGAAGAAGGCCGAAATCATAGGCGACCGGGTGCTTTCCGCGGCCAACAGCGGCCAACCTGAATCAATGCAGCTCCGCTTTGACGCCGAGAACAAGAGCCGCCACATGAGCCTTGAGGATGTAAAGGACGTGGCGAAAAATCTTAAGATTGCCGCCGTGGACGACGACTTTGTCATACAGGAGCTTATCAAAAACACCTTTCAGAAAGTGGGAACCCGTGTCTCGGCCTTTTCCGACGGTTCGGAATTCCTTGCGGCGCTACGGAACAACGAAACCTTTGATCTGGTGTTTCTTGATCTCATGATGCCCCATACCGACGGCTTTGAGGTGCTGAGTTCCCTCCGCAACAGGGGCTTTGAGCAGCCGGTCATAGTTCTTTCGGCGGTAACCCAGCGGGACACGGTGATCAAGGCTTTCCAAATGGGCATAAAAAGCTACATGGTAAAGCCCCTCAAGCCCGGCGACCTCCTTAAAAAAACTATGGAAATACTCAGGGTGAATTTTTAATCATGGCGGAAACCTCAAAACCTGCGGCAAACCCCTATTTCCGTTTTTTCAGGGAAGCGCGGTTTCCCATGGCGCTCTCCGACATCGAAGGCCACATCATCAAGGCCAATGGGGAATTCCACCGGCTCTACCACAGCATCTGGGGGGCGCCTTTCGGTTTTGCCAGGGAACCTTTTCAGGACATGCTTGCCCGGCGCAATGTGCCGGAATTTTCCGCGGTGATTCTGGAACTGCGGGACAAGACGCTTGCCTGGGCGGAAGAAGAATATCTTCTTGACGACTACAGGGGGGACAGCCACTGGCTGAGAATCATAGCCTGGATTATCGGCGCTGTTCCCGGCGTCCCCGAAGGCATAGAAGGGCCCTTTATCGGCATCATCATACGGGAAGAAACCAAGGAGAGGCAGCAGGAGCGCAGGCTCAGGGAAAGCAAGGCAAACGCCGAAGAAGCCGTGGAGGCAAAGGGCCGCTTTCTCGCCAACATGAGCCACGAAATCAGAACCCCCATACAGACCATCATCGGCATGACCGAGTTGCTCCAGGACACCAGCCTTGACCGGGAACAGGCGGAGTATTCGCGGCAGGTAAAATTCTCCGCCGAGGTGCTTCTTTCGCTTATCAACGATATTCTTGATTATTCCAAAATTGAAGCCGGAAAGATGGAGCTTGAGCGTATTGAATTTGATCTGGCCGAAACCATTGAACAGGCCGTGGAGATGATTTCCATGGAGGCCCATAAAAAGGGCCTTGAAATCATCGAGGATCTTCCCCCCGAAACGGACATACTGATCAGGGGCGACCCGAACAAGTTCAGGCAGATAGTAATCAACCTGGTAAAGAACGCGGTAAAATTTACCAGGGAAGGAAGCGTCGTCATTTCGGCGCGGCTTTTGGAGGCGGACGGCAAAGAAACGGTGCGCGTTGCCGTAGCCGATACGGGCATAGGCATCCCCGAGGAAAACCGGAAACAGCTTTTCAGCACCTTTTTCCAGGGCGATCCCTCCAATACCCGGCGTTTTGGCGGAACCGGCCTCGGTCTTTCAATCTCCCGCAATCTTGTGGAACTCATGAAGGGAAATCTTGAAATGGTTCCCAATGAAGG
>JAISCK010000100.1 GCA_031265635.1 Spirochaetaceae bacterium | reverse complement strand
CCGCCTATGGAAGAAAGCAGAAAGACCAGAAGGGCCCGCAGGATGCGGTTGCGGTATATGCCTTTGAGGCTTCCTATGTCGGTGTAAAGGCTCTCCGCGTCTTCTACCCTGGGTTTGCGTATGCTGGCCTCGGTGATGCCCGAAAAGAGGCCCACGCCGATAAAGGGGTTTATGGTGGCTATGGGTGCGCCGATAAAGGAAACCAGTATTGAAAGGGGGTGCCCGAGGGCGATGAGGGTGCCCAGCGCGGCCAAAGAGCCGTTGAGCAGCACCCATATAAGCAGTCTGGAAAGGTTTACCGTGCCGCCCTGGAAAAAACCCGCGGCGATGAGCGCGGCGATAAGCAGGGGAACCAAGACGCCCAGGGCCTTTGAGAGGAACGACCGGGCGGGTACGGCTTCGAGCGCTTCAAGGTTCTCCTCCCCGCCGCTTCCGGCAAGGCGTTCCAACTGGGAACGGACTCCCGCGAGGTGGCCCGCGCCAAGCACGGCAACGGATTTTTTGCCGCCCGATGACCATATCTTAGCCGCGAGGTAGCGGTCCCTTTCGTCAATGAGGGTTTCCTTGACCTGGGGCAGGTACTCGGCAAGTTCGTTCATCATGCCGTCCAGTTCACTCTTGTTTTTGAGGTTTTCGATTTCGTCGGCGCTGAGTTTTTCCGTGGTAAAGGCGCTCGAAACAAGTGAAGCAAGGAGTTTTGACTTGCTCCAGAAGCCGCAGCGGCCCCAGGCTCTGCGGAGCGTTATCTGCACTTCCCGGTCGCAGAAGGCATAGGGGACGCCCAGTTCCATGGCGGCGTCCACGGCGGCGCACATTTCTTCTCCGGGTTTTACGCCGAGTTCCATGCCCAGGCGGCGCTGGAACGAAGAAAGCACAAGGTTCGCCAGGAGGAAAAAGCCCCTGCCTTCCCTGAACACCTTGACTACGTTAAGGCTTTCCCAGTTATCCTTCTGGGTCATTGCCGTATAACGGCCCTGGTCCAGTTCCACGCAGACCATATCGGGTTTGTTTTCCCGTATGGTTTTTCCGGCTTCGTCTATGCTTTCCCTGGAAACATGGGCAGTCCCCACAAGAATTATTTCCCTGCCGTTGAGTTCGAGCCTTACCTGGTTATCCTTCAATTTACACTCCTGGGCGTTTTTGAATGCTCTGTCAAAACGCCGAAAAATTTCGCCCCTGCTGATTCTGAGGGAAACATCAAGCGCGCCGCCGGCCATGTGATCGTGGCCGCCGCCGGCTCCTATATCCTTGAGGGCCTCCCGCACTATCTTTGCCGCGGAAATGCCCTGGTCACGGCTCCGTACCGACACATGGTGGTCTTTGCCTTTTATTTCGACAATCACGGTAACGGTGATTTCCCTGAGCCTGAGAAAAAAATCCGCCAGTATGGAAATCAGTTCCTGGGAGCAGTCAACGGTAAGATAGGTAAAAAAAAGTCCGGCTTCTATCTTCGCGTTGTTCACCGCCATGGTTAAAACAGGGAGGTCGGCCTTGCAGAGCGAGGTCTTGACGATTCTTGAGGCGCTCTGCCAGTCGCCGGTAAAAAACAGGCTGTAAAAGGCGTCAAGGTCATTCCTGCTTACCCGGCGGGAAAGAAAATCAGTATCCATCTCTATGCCCATGAGGAGGGCGGTGGCTATACCGGGGCCCGGAACAAGGCCCGCTTCTTTCCAGTAACCGGCAACCAGGGCGGAACACGATCCATAGTCGGGCCGTATGTCGATAAAGGGGCAGTCAGGCGGCGATGAATTGCCGTGATGGTCCACTACTCCCGCGAGAAACAGCGTCGCTTCCCTGGCGTTGGCATTGGCCGGATTGCCGTCCACGATAACGCAGGGGCAGTTGACCAGTTCTGGCGGGGCCATGTCTCCTGTTACCCGCGCAAGGGGAACGGCAAGCTCGTGGATCATGGTAGTAAGGGAATGGCTGCGTATCTCTCCCCGGTACAGTATCGAGGGTTTAAACGCAAAAGATTTAAGAAGCTCCGCAAGGGCAAAGGCCGCGGCCACCGCGTCATGATCGGGGAAATCATGGGTCTGGATAACCAGAGCCCTGTCCCCGGACCGGGTTTCGAGGATTTCCTTGAGTTTGAAAAAACCGGCTGATCCTTCCATCACGATCCGGTAAGATGCCGTTCTTCCAGGGCCATGGTGTTGAGCTTCCATTCAAGACTGCCCCGGCGGTCCATATCCCGCACCAGAATATAATACCGTTCAGCCAGAGAATCGTTTCCCCGTATGGCGTAATACTCGGCAAGATAATAAAGCATCCGGGCTTTCGTGTCGATGTTTTGCTCCCTGTCTATGCGCACCGCAATGTCAACATCATTGCCCTGGTCATGGTACAGCCTGAGCACAGCCCATTCAATGCTGTCGCGGGGCACGGTCCTGAGCAGTTCGGCAAGAAAGCCCCTGGCTCCGGCGGGGCCTGATGCCCGCATCCAGTTTACGGCGATAAGAAAGGGATAGCTCGGATTTTTGGTATCCTGCCTGTAGGCTTCGATAAAGGCGTCCCTGGCTCCGGCCCAGCGGCCGCTTCGCATTCTGAGTATGCCCAGGCCCTCAAAGGCAAAGTAATAATCGGGCCTGAGCCTGACCAGCGTTTCGTAGTCTTTCTCCGCTCCGGCATAGTCCTTGAGGTCATCCCGCAGTCCCGCGGTATACACATAGGCGAGAAAATTTTCCGGCTCCAGTGTCTCTGCCCCGACAAATTCCTCAAGGGCCTCGTCAAGGCGCATAAGCTCAAGAAGCGCGCTGCCCCGGTCTATACTGGTCCAGTAATTGCCGGGATCAAGGGCCTTGGCCCTGTCAAGGTCTTCCAGAGCCTGATTGGGATACCCTTCTTCCTTGTAAATCCTGGCCCGTTCCACAAGGGGCAGGGCCCAGGAAGGGTTAAGTTCAATGGCGCGGGTAAGAAGCTCAACAGCGCTTCGCGCGTCATTGTTCCGGCGGTACAGGACGGCCCTGCCGGCCAGGGCTTCGCCGTGGTCGGGATTAACCTTGAGGGCCTGGTCATAGTAGGACGCGGCGCGGCTGTAGGACCTGGCTTCCATTGCCATATTGCCCAGGGCCGCCAGGGCGTCGCTGTTTTCAGGATCAGAACGAATGATGCGTTCCAGCAGGGCCTGCTCTTCGCCGGTCCTGCCCAATGAGGCTTCCAGATTGGCCAGTATGAAAAGCGCGTCGCTCTGCTCCGGTTCCTCCTTCAATATATCCTCAATAATTGAACGGGCATGATCGGACCTGCCCGCTGAAATCAGCACCGAAGCCCTGAGGAGCCGTATATCCCTTTTTGCGGCGTCTTCTTCGTTTATGCGGTCAAAGAGGACCAGCGCCCCGTCAAAATCTCCCCGGACAAGACATTCCGCGGCCTCGGCAAGAATAGCATCGGTACCGGCCGGTTCAGGCCCGGCGCTCTGAAG
>JAISCK010000251.1 GCA_031265635.1 Spirochaetaceae bacterium | reverse complement strand
CTGGGGAGGAGGGCGGTTTTGTCTTCGGGCCAGACCGGGTCCCTGCCCGAACTTATCGCGGCAATGGATGATTCGGCGCCTATCATGTAGAGAACTTCCACCGCTCCCGGAGAAGTAAGGATGACGCGGCGGTAGACGGCAAGGGGCGCCCTGTTGCCCGCTCCGTCAACGATATAGGTTCCGCTGGTTTCTTCGATTACCTGCCAGTACAGCCCGCCTTCCTCGTAAGCCGCGCCGGGGGCGTTTGACGCGCTTCCGTTATTGGCGGCCTCGTTTTGTCCAATGGCGGCGAGTCTGCTCCCCAAAAGCAGCAGGGCAAGGACGGCCGCGCGCGTTGTATGCTTACACATATACCTTTTTCTCCTTTTTCGCCGCGTGTATGGCAGCCCCAAGGACCTCCACGGCGATATTGTTTCCCCAGAATACCCCGTCGGGGCTTAAAACACGGGCCCCCGGCCCGGCGCCCGGCGCTGGGTTCAAAAATCCCAGGCTTTCCAGTTCGTCCAGTTTTTCACGAACAGCGTTTTCCGTTTCCGGCGCGAGGCCCTCCGCCATTTTGGCGGCGTCGTACAAACCAAACTGGAATTCCCCCAGCATGCGGTAATACCGTTCATGCCGTTTGTCCACAGGGGAAACAAAGCGGCGGCCCGGCGCCATGGAGTAGACGCGGAAACCGGCGAGCCTTCCCCCCGCGCCGGAGCCCAGGGGGAGGAGGTCTCCGTTTTCATATTGAATATGAATGTACCGGTAGGCGTCCCTGCCGGGCCTTGCCAGTTTGGAAAGTTCAAGCAGGGTAAAGCCGCCTTCTTTAAGTTTCCCGTAAAAAAGGTGATGCCGTTCCCTGTCCCATTCGACGGTTCTTTTGAATTCAATATCCCCGTTTCCTATGGAACGGTAGAGGGCCGAGCCCTTGTGTATCATAAGTGAATAAAAACTGACGCTGTCTATTCCTGATGAAACGCAGATTTCCGCGTCTTCGCTTAGTTCCTCAAGGCTCTGGCCGGGGTAGCTGTAGATGATATCGATTCCCAGTACGCCCTTAAACGCGGCCCTGAGTTCGCGCAGTTCTTCCAGGGCTTTCTGGTCGTTGTATGTCCGGCCCAGGATTTTTCTGCCCCTGCCTGAAAAGGTCTGTATTCCCACGCTGAAACGGTTTACCCCCAGGGCGGCCAGGGCCAGGGCTTTTTTTACCCCCAGGTTATGCTGGGTTGTTTCGACGCTTATTTCGCAGTCTTCCGTAAGGGGAATATTGTCGTGGAGGGCGCCGAGTATGCGGGAAAGCTGCTCCGTACTGAGTATGGTAGGCGTGCCGCCGCCAAAATACACGGCGCTGAAAGGCTGTTCCTTTATATAGGGATAGGCCCCGAAAGTTTTGAGTTCTCCGGCTATGTAGGCGGCGTAGGCGTCAAGGTCGGCGGCGCCGCGTTCCGTGCGGTTGAGGTTGCAGAAACCGCATATCCTGTCGCAGTAGGGAACGTGAATATAGACGCCCCTGGCAAGGCCCCCGGGACTTTCCCGGAGCTTTTTTTCCACCGAGGACCAGCTCTTCATTTTAAGGATCTTTCCGGCGAGTTTCCCCGAATTTCCCAGCAGGGCCTCAAGGCCCCCCTCGGCGTCGTGGTGGGAGCGGAAGCGCTCAGTAAACATCCGGGGCCTCCTTGCCGCGTTTTTCCGTACCTGCCCGCCTCGGCAGTACAAACGGCTTGCCGTATTCGTCTTTTTGCACCACCGCCCGTATACCGTAAATATCCTCAAGGACTTCTCCGGTGAGAATTTCAGAGGGGCTTCCCTGGTAGCGCAGGCGTCCGTTTTTGAGAAGCACGATGCGGTCGCAGTACTGGGAGGCCAGGTTAAGATCGTGCAGGACCGCCACTATGGTTTTCGCCTCCCCGGCGGCCTTCCTCCGCATCAGTTCCATTATTTCAACACTGTGATTAAGGTCGAGTCCCGAAGTCGCCTCGTCAAGAAGCAGTATGTCTCCCTCCTGCACAAGGCAGCGGCCTATGACAACCTTTTGCGTTTCGCCGCCGGAAAGGCTCATCACGTTCCGTTCCGCCATGTCCGCTATGCCCAGCGCTTCCAGTACTTCTTCAACCTTTTCCCTGTCCGCCTTCCCGTAACCGGCCCAGCGGTCCCGCATATGGGGCAGCCTTCCCATGAGCATGAGTTCCCGTACCGTAAGGGACGCCGCCGGACGCGAGTTCTGGGGCACAAAGGCAAGGCGCCTGGAACGTTCCGTCCTGTCCCGGGCTCGCCCGTTGTTTGCGCGCCCGTTTTCATTGCCTGTGTTTTCAGCGCCGGAAAACACGACGCGGCCGCGGAAGGGCGTGAGGAATCCCAAAAGATTTTTGAGGAAGGTTGATTTTCCCGATCCGTTGGGGCCGAGAAAGCCCAGGAATTCACCGGGTTTAAGGGAAAGGGAAATATCGTCAAGGACAAGATGCCGCTGGTAGGCGAAACTGACCCCTTCGGCGCTAAGCATGGGCCCTTCCTTTTCCGTTCATGACAGCGAGGAATAAAAAGAAAGGCGCGCCGAAAAAAGCGGTAACCACGCCTATGGGAATCTCGACAGGGGAGAGCAGGGTACGGGCCAGGGTGTCGGCGAAGAGGAGAAACATCCCCCCGCTGTAGGCCGCCAGGGGAAGCAGGCGGCCGTGGCTGCTGCCTATAGCGAGCCGCACGGCGTGGGGAACGATGAGCCCCACAAAGCCTATCATGCCCGTAAAGGCCACGGAAAACGCGGCGATGAGGCTGACCACGACAAGGAGCTGCCGTTTCAGAACGCCCACGGATATTCCCAGGGAATGGGCTTCCTCGTCCCCCAAAAGCAGGGCGTCCACATCGTGGCGGTAGTAAAGAAAGTAAAGCATGGAAAGGGCCAGGGGGATTATCAGAAGCCCCACCCTGGACCAGGACGCCGAACCCAGGTAGCCCATGGTCCAGACCATGACCCGGTAGGAATCCTGGCCGGCCAGGTACATACAGAACGACGTAAGGGCCCCCAAAAACGAGGAGACGGCAACGCCTATTATCAAAAGCGAGGCAGTATCGGTTTTGCCGCGTTTTCCCGCGAGGCTGAAAATAAGGAACGCGGTTCCCATGGACGTAATAAAGGCGAAGAATCCGTACCAAATGTCGGGCAGCTTGAGCATATACGCCAGGACAGCCCCGCTTACCGCGCCGGAACTGATGCCTATGATGTAGGGATCGGCCAGCGGGTTGCGGAATACCGCCTGGGAAATGGTTCCCCCGGCTGAAAGCATCATGCCCACCAGCACGGCCATCAGAATCCTGGGCAGGCGTATGCCGTTTACTATTTTCGCCGCGGCGCTGCCCTTGTCCCTGCCGGCCAGTATTGCCAGGATGTCCCGGAAGGGTATTTTAACGCTGCCCGAAAAGAGGCCGAAGAAGAAGAGCAGCACAAGCAGAGCCGATACCACCGCGGCAACAACGTGTACGCGCCGGATTTTCACTTCGCGGCTCCCGGAAGGACCGCTTTGATCATGGCAAGGCACGCGCTTATTCCTGCCGTTATGTCGTTTTCGTCAGGGTGTTTTGCCGCTTCCCTGTGGCGCCGCATCCTTTCTTCGGTCATGGCGTGGGGATTATCCGCCGGAAGGCTCCTGAAACGCTCGGTCAGGGCCGGGTCTATTTTGCCCTGGCACAGAAAACAGCCCAGGATGGTGTTTTTTTCCGTCACAGCGTCTTTTGCCTTTTGGGCTATGTCCCCGGCATGGGCCGAATCAGGATATGCCCCCAGGGTTCCGAAAAGGCCGACGCTGCGGCCTTCCAGGGATTTCAAATAGGCCAGGGCCTTTTGGTCGGCGTTCCCCCTGTCTGCCCAGAAACCCGCGAGTATCCAGGCTGAACCTGAGGGATCGGGATTGTCCTCCACCGCCGCCAGCCGTATGCCTGTCCCCAGGGCCTCCTCAAGACCCCTGTGTATGCCCTGGGCAAGTTTCCGCGTATTCCCTGTCTTGCTGGAATAGACGACAAGGCCCGCGCTTTCTCTTCTTTCTCCGGTTCCGCTCATATACACCCCTGGTTGTTAGATTACATTCACAATGTTTGAATCATATAACTTATATACACGACAGGGTGAATATGTCAATACCGCTGATTCACTTTTCGGGTATACAGAAGGAAAGCGATACTGCCGATATGAAAGAGAATATGTATAAAGGTACACTATGATGAAACAATTGAGAGTGCCGGGGATTATTTTAGGTTTTTTTCTGCTCGGCGTCCCGCTTTTTCCGTCCACCCTCTCGGTCATGGTCGTGGAAACCGGGGTAAACGAAGATACGCCGAGGCTTGACGCGTCGAGTCTCTGGGAAGGCGGCCTCATGGACGTGTGTTTTGACACCGGACATATTGTAACCAACGCCCCCATACTGCGCCTTGAGCGAAACCAGATACGGACCTATCCTGACGAAGGATTTTTGGACATAGACGGCGCCATTGAAAGCGGCGTTGAATTCTATATTCTCGCGGTGCTGGATTACGAGCTTCGCCCCCAGGATGATCCTTCCACATACCGGCCCCGTTCCATAGCCCTGCGCTTTGTCCGGCTTGCCCCCCGCAGGGTTCTTTTCGAGGTTCAATATACGGGAGACCCCCGCTCATCCCTTGCCGAAGCGTCCCGGCAGGCAAAAGAGGCGGCCAGGGTACTGCTCTCACATTTTGAAGGATAGGGTATGAAAAAGTACATG
>JAISCK010000248.1 GCA_031265635.1 Spirochaetaceae bacterium | reverse complement strand
CTGTGGAGTACCCTGATCATCTACCTGGTATCCATACCTCTTGGCATACGCAAGGCGGTAAAAAACGGCAGCCGTTTTGACCTGTGGACCAGTACCGCCGTGGTGCTGGGCAACGCCATCCCTTCGTTCCTTTTTGCCGTACTTCTGGTAGTACTCTTTGCCGGAGGCGGCTTCCTCAAGATCTTTCCCCTGAGGGGGCTTTTTTCCGTTGACGGCCGGAACCTGGGCCTTGCCGGAAAGATACTTGACTATTTCTGGCACCTGGTGCTGCCCATCAGCGCCATGATCATAGGCGGTTTCGCGTCCCTTACCATGCTGACCAAAAATTCCTTCCTTGACGAAATCCACAAACAGTACGTGATGACCGCCAAGGCCAAGGGGCTTGCCGAAAGGGCCATACTCCTCAGGCATGTGTTCCGCAACGCCATGCTCATTGTCATAGCCGGTTTCCCCTCGGCCTTTATTTCCATGTTCTTTACCGGCTCGGTGCTGATTGAGGTGATTTTTTCCCTGGAAGGACTGGGGCTTCTGGGTTTTGAGGCAACCATGCAGCGGGACTATCCGGTGATCTTCGCCACCCTGTACATCTTTACTCTCCTCGGCCTCCTGCTCTCCCTGGTAAGCGATCTCATGTACACCCTGATTGACCCCCGCATCGACTTTGAGGCGCGGCGATGAAAAAATTCTTCTCCGGGAACCCCGGGAAAAAACAGACAGCGGCAAGGCCGGGGCGCTGGGAACGTTTCAGGCGGCACAAACGGGGCTATGTGTCCCTGTGGATTTTCGGCGCGCTCTTTGTTGTCAGCCTCTTCTCCGAATTCGTTGCCAATGACCGGCCCCTGCTGCTGCGTTACGACGGCGCCTTTTATTTTCCGGTGTTCAAAAATTATTCGGAACTTGTCTTTGGCGGCGAATTCGACATCAACGCGGACTACCGCGACCCCTATATTGCCAGGCTCATCGCGTCAAAGGGCTGGATGATCATGCCGCCTATAGCGTTCAGCTACAATACCATAAACTACACCCTGCCCAGCCCGGCGCCTTCCCCGCCAAGCAGGGAAAACTGGTTCGGGACCGATGACCGGGGCAGGGACGTGGCAGCCCGCCTTCTCTACGGATTCAGGATTTCGGTACTCTTTGGCCTGACGCTGACTTTTTTTTCGTCAATAGCCGGCATTGCCCTGGGGGCCTTGCAGGGCTATTACGGCGGGGTTCTGGATATTGTCTTCCAGCGCTTTATGGAAGTCTGGTCGGGCATGCCGACCCTCTTTCTCCTTATCATATTGTCCAGCGTCATAGAGCCGAACTTCTTCTGGCTCCTGGGCATCACCCTCCTGTTCGGCTGGATGAGCCTCACCGGCGTGGTGCGGGCCGAATTCCTTAGGGCAAGGAATTTTGAATATGTGCTGGCGGCCAGGGCCATGGGCATGCGGCACAGCCGCATCATGTTCGTCCACATACTCCCCAACGCCATGACCAGCGCCCTGAGCTATCTTCCCTTTATACTGGGCGGTTCCATTACCACCCTGACTTCCCTTGACTTTCTGGGCTTCGGCCTTCCGGTGGGCTCCCCGTCCCTGGGGGAACTTCTCGCCCAGGGCAAGGCAAATCTCCAGGCGCCCTGGCTGGGCATAGCGGCCTTTGTCATTCTGGCCCTCACCCTCACCCTCCTGGTGTTCATAGGCGAGGGAATACGGGACGCCTTTGATCCAAGGCGGAATATATGACAGGGCATCTTGTGGAATACAGGTCCTTCCGCGCGGCCTTTGGAAGGGTCCCGGCAGAAAAGGGCCGTAAAGACGCGGGGAACGCCGGAGCAGCTTTACAAGAAGTGGTCCGGGGCATTGACTTTTACATTGACGAACACGAAACCTTTGCCCTGGTCGGCGAATCGGGGAGCGGGAAAACCGTCAGCGCCCAGGCCCTGATGCGGCTCATAAACGAGGACTGGATACACTACAGCGGAGGTGAAATTCTCTTTCAGGGCAGAAACATACTTGCCATGGAGGAGAAAGAACTCCGGGAACTCCGGGGCAGGGATATGGGGATGATTTTTCAGGAGCCCATGACTTCCCTCAATCCTCTGCACACCATAGAAAAACAGCTTGCCGAATCCCTCTTTCTGCATCAGGGCATTTCGCGGCAGAAAGGGCGGCCCCTCATCACGGACTGGCTCAGGCGGGTGGGTCTCAGGGACGCTGAAAAGCGGCTCGGCGCCTATCCCCATGAACTTTCCGGCGGGGAACGCCAGCGGGTCATGATAGCCCTGGCCCTCCTCAACAAGCCCCGGCTCCTCATTGCCGACGAGCCGACCACGGCCCTTGACGTAACCATACAGGACCAGATACTCACCCTGATACAGGAACTTCAAAATGAACTGGGCATGGCTGTCCTCTTTATCACCCATAATCTTGAAGTAGTGCGGCGCGTTGCCGGCCGCGTGGCGGTCATGCGGGACGGAAGCATCATAGAAAGCGGCTCTGTGGAAAGCGTCTTTGATGCTCCCAAAGAGGAATATACCAGGCTGCTTTTGGGAGACAGGCGGGAGTCTGTCCCCCGCTCCGATCCTTCCGCTCCTGTCGCGGCGGAAGCGCGGGATGTAAAGGTATATTTCCCCATAAAAAAGGGCTTTCTGAGGCGGGTAAAGGATTATGTCAGGGCCGTGGACGGCGTGAGCTTTACGCTGCGCAGGGGGCAGAGCCTGGGCATTGCCGGTGAAAGCGGATCGGGCAAAACCACCCTGGGCAAGGCCCTGCTGATGCTGGAAAAAAGCGGCGGTTCCATTGCCATTGGCGGCAGGGAAATCGGCGGGCTTGACGAAAACAGCCTGAGACCCCTCAGGCGTAAAATGCAGATTATCTTTCAGGACCCCTACGGCTCCCTGAATCCCCGTATGACCATTGAGAACATTGTCGGAGAAGGGCTGCTCATCCACCGCCTCTGCGAAAAGGAAGAGCGCCGGGAAAGGGTACGGAAGGCCCTGGAAGAAGTGGGCATGGGCGGCGAGTCCTTTTTGGACCGCTACCCCAATGAGTTTTCAGGAGGCCAGCGACAGCGCATAGCCCTGGCCCGCAGCCTCATCCTGGAACCGGAAATACTGGTCCTGGACGAACCAACCTCAAGCCTTGACCGGACCATACAGTTTCAGGTTGTAAAACTCCTCAGGGAACTCCAGGAAACCCGAAACCTTTCGTATGTCTTTATAAGCCACGACCTCCGCCTGGTACGAAGCCTCTGCGCCGACATTATCATCATGAAGGCCGGCAGAATCGTCGAAGCCGGCCCCACCGCGGAAATACTGGAAAACCCCAAGGAAGACTATACAAGGGAACTCCTGAGAACCGCCTTTTCCTGAGCGGCTTATGGACAGATCAATTATATCAATCTACCAGTTTATCTTCCCTAATATGAATTAAAATGCCAGTATAACTTGAACCAACTAAATTGGGACTGATTTTATCATATTTTACATACTTTGAAAAATAGTAATCAAAAATATTGTCATCTGTTATGTGTATATCCAGGTATTACCGGTTTATCGCAAGCAAAATATTCAATATTTTTACTATGGCATCTTCCTCGACAAAGCGGTCTATGTCAGGATATTTTACAAAGCCGCGCATCGCGCCTTCTGCTATCGCGTCGGGGTGTGATGGGTCATAAGCTTATCTATATAAGTCTTTTTCACGGGTCTCACATATCAATGAATCAGTAACATATACTTACCTGTATTTATAATGGACGTTACCAATATTTAGATACCTTTGTCAAGTATCGAATTTCAAGTTCTAATCTTTTTATTTCTTCATCTACATTATATTTTTCAGACAAGAGGGAATTGGTTTTTTGATACCAATAATCAACAATTTCATTATAATCGTATAACAGCATAATTATATTTCCTGTTTCTGTTGTTAGGTCAATGGCGGCTATTTTGATATATTCTTTTTTAGCGTCATCCCAGGTATTGTTAAAACCATACGTTTCCTTAAATGTCAGAATTCCATCATATAGCGGAATGTATTTTCTTAATGACACATTTAGATAAAAATTCATTATATTTAATTTATACAGAATAATTGATTCATTTATAAAATCAAGTATTTTCAAATACTCAGTTTCTGTGTCATTTTCATTATTGTTTATTATTTGTTCTTGAATATATCGATATATAAAAGAAGTGTTTATGTTATCAGGGAAATATGGGCCGGTTTCCTTTTTGGTTGAAATACAGCCAATGAGAAATACTGTTGAGATAATTAAAATAAGTTTTTTAGGCAAATCCGTCCGTAAAATAAGCAGCTCCTTACAATATTTTTGTCAGGCAAATCTTAAACAAGTCCTGTTATGCGACGTTGGGGCATTTTATATAATTATTTTTTCCAATATTCGTATTAGTTTTTCATATGCTCCGTTAAATGCTTCAATATCTGCTGCTAATAATTTTTCGAGCCTGTAATTTTTTTTGTGTAAACAGCATGAAATCATAAGGGGAACCTCTCCCCATAAATGACCGCACATTGACTGAGGGCGGTCCCCCAATCCCTTAATGGCATTGTCCACTTTTTTGAAATTCTTTGCAAGGACATACATATTAATTTTAAGGCGGCGTCATCATTCGGGAAGGACTGCCGGTTGTTGAC
>JAISCK010000073.1 GCA_031265635.1 Spirochaetaceae bacterium | reverse complement strand
CCCGCTGATTCTTTTGACAATTTTAATCCCGACGGCTCGTCCGCTGATTTCGGCATATCGGACGCCGACCTCAGTATTGATGATACTACCTTTTCCGAACCGGGGAACATGGATGAGTTTTCCCTTTCGGGCATAGACGATATATTTTCAGGCGCGGCTTCCGCCCAGACTTCCGGAACAGCTTCGTCCGGGACACGGCCCAAACTTGAGGCTTCCGGGGATGTGGAGGAAATTCAACTTTCAAGGGAAGAACTTGAAAAGCTGGAAGCGACTCTTGCCGCCTATCCGCTGAACCTCAGAATCGCCTGCGAAGAGCTTATCGCGGAACAGGCCGTGGCCCCGGATATGATGAGCGCCCTGATAAAAAAACTTACCGGCGGCGCTTCTCCCAAAGAAACCGCTTCGCTGGCGGAAAAAATACTTGGCCGTTCCATACCTATTCCACGGGGCTTTGAAAAGAAAAGCGGCGCGGAGCTTGAGGCCGAACAGTCAAGTTTCGCTTACATTTTCGTACACAACTTCCTCCCCATATTCCGCATTGTCGTACTCTGCGGCCTCCTGGTCCTCTCCCTGGGCTATCTGGTGAACCAGTTCATCATCACCCCCATACGGGCCGACAATACCTACAAACGGGGGTACAGCCGTATCGAAGCCGGAGACTATACCCAGGCCAATGTGGTTTTTGAGGAGGCCCTCAGAATACGGCGCATCAAGAAGTGGTTCTTCCGTTATGCTGAAGGTTTCCGCGACGCGCGGCAGTATATCGACGCGGAAAATAAATATGAACAGCTTCTCCGCAACTATCCGCGGGACAAGCAGGGCGCCCTTGATTACGCGGACCTTGAGACCAACTACCTTATGAACTACGAAAAGGCCGATGAAATACTGAGGTACAATATACTCGATTATTCCCTTGACGACCGGGAAGGTCTTCTTGCCCAGGGGGATAACAAGCTCCTCTGGGGAGACAATGGCAGAAGCGACGACGGCAGCGAGCTTCCCCAGGAAGTAAAGGACCAGTATTATGAAGACGCCCGGCGCGCCTATGCCCGTCTCATGGAGAAATACGGCGCAAAGGATGAATTCCTGGAGCGTATGCTCAAGTATTTTATACGAACCGACCAGCTCGGCCAGGTCCTGCCCCTGCAGGTTCACTTCATGTCAAGCAGGAAAAGCAAAATCTCCGCGGCGGCCCTTACCGAGCTTGGCGGCTATCTTTTGGACAAGCGTTTTGAGGAAACCAGGGGCGTGCCTGATGAAAATATAAGCCGCATAGAAGGGCTCAGGGCCCTTTTGCTCAGGGCGGTAGACGCGGACCCCGGCTATCCCGAAGCCCACTATCAGCTTTCCCGGTATTACAGCCATTACGGGAACGCCGCAGAAGAAAGGCAGGCCCTTGAGAACGCCGTTCGGGCCTTTGACCGTTCCGGCGAAAATTCAATACACCGTATCTCTGACCGCATAGAAGCCCAGCGGCGTTATGCCTGGCTTTTGACCCTGGCCGGCGAATTGTTTCCCGCGGAAGAACAGCTTGTCAAGGGAATCACTATTTTTGAAGACGCCCTGAGGCGGAATCTCCTGTCCCGTTCCCCCCGTTACGGCAGGCTTTACGCCGACCTTGGGGACCTTGAGTATTTCAGGAAGGACGGAAACATGGCCGCCGCGCTGCGTTACTACACTGACGCGGAACGTTTCGGCTGGGCGCCGCCAGAAATACTTTACCGTACAGGCGCGGCCCATTATCAGAGACAGGAATGGGAAGCGGCCCTGGAAAAATTCTTTGAGGCATCATCATCCATGCCCCTTAACAGGCGCATCCTCTACGCCCTGGGAAACGCCTCGTTCCAGCGGGGTGATTACTATGCCGCCGAAGGCTATTACACTATGCTGCTTGATCTCCTTGACGCCGAAAGAACCCGTTTCCCCCTGCTCCAGCCACGGGAAAGGCCCGAACACATGGAACTTGCCGAAAGGATCATGGTACTCAGGAACAACCTCGGCGTTACCATGGACGCCCTTGCCGACCGTACCGGCAACCCTGCCTACAGACCCAGGGCCCTTGCCTTTTATTCGGAATCAGGACGGGCATGGGATACCCTCACCAGGGACAGCGAAACCATGATCCGCATGAGCCCGGAAAATTCCTCCGGCCCCGGCCTCAACCTTGGGTTCCTCAATTCAGGGTACAGCCTCCATCCGGTCCCCGGCTTTACACCCCAGATCTATACCCACATTGACAAGGACGTTCTTGAGCCTTCAATCTGGGAACAGCTTGATCCCCCCAACTACGGTCTCTCAGGCGCCATACCCTTTCAAGTACGGGAGAGGTAAGCCCTACCGTTCAGGCAGACGAATCGTCAGTTCCGTATCACGGGGGGGCCTGTCTTCCATAATGGTTCTTACATAAGAAGAAAAAAACTCATAGTCGTGTTCCTGTAAAAGCCTGTACCCCGAAGAGGCGGGTATGTCCTGGGCATTGAGGTAACTGGTTCCAGAAAAATACCGGCTGTTAAGAAGGCCCATGAGGCGGCTCAGCGCTTCTATTTCCTCATCACTGAGGGCCGACGCGCTCAGACGCCGCCTGGCCATATTCCCCGAAACCCTCATGAAATAATCCCTGGACGTTTGGCTAAAGTCCCGGAAGCGTTCATCGGCAAGGCCCGCGGCCCAGCTTTCCACATCAGGGGCTTTTACCGCATAACGCCATTCCCATGACGGGCTCCGGCCCGGAGACGGGTCCGGCACGGCTGCCGGAGAAGCTGTCAGAACGCCTATCTGGTGGGGATACACAGCCAGGGCGCTTGTGGCTATGTCGTATACCGCGCCGGCCTCTCTCTGCCGCACGCTGATTTCCTGGGCGTGAATATGGCCGCTCAATACAAACTGTATCCCTTCTTCGGCAAGAAGGTCCTGAAAACTTTCGGCGTCATCTATCGTAAAGCCTTCATTAATCAGAGGATGGTGATCCATGATATTATGATGCAGGCTGACCACAAGCAGCGCCCCGTCCCGCCTTGCTTTTCCGGCCTCGCCGCGTATCCATTTCCGCGTCGCCTCAGAAAAAACCCCGCCAAGTTCGGGAAAACCAAGGGCCCTGTTGTTTACATATTTGCAACTGTCCAGCATGAGGAGCCTTAAACCCGGAAAGGGTTCGGCAACATAGCTCAGGCTGCCCCGGTCCCGGGAAAGGGCCCCGGCAAAACCGAAATCCCGGTATATGGCGGCAAACTCTCCGGGGCTTATCGAAGGCACAACGCGAAGTTCATTATCAAAAAAGCCTCGGGCAAAGGGATTGGCAATATCATGGTTTCCGGGAAGCACAAACACTTTGATCCCGGTTTTTTCAAGTTCCTCAAGATACCGGGCAAGAGTCTCGTGGCTTTGCTTCTCTCCGTTAAAAGTCAAATCGCCGTTGATAAGCAGTATATCGGGCTTCTCCGCTTCGATGGTCATGCCCAAAGCTCCCAGCAGGGCCGGCAGGGCTTCAATATTTTTTCCGTCCGATCCTGAAGCGAGGCTCCTGTAACGCTGTCCCGTATCATGCAGGGAAGGGGCGAGAAAATGAACATCATTGGTAATATAGATTGAAATTT
>JAISCK010000069.1 GCA_031265635.1 Spirochaetaceae bacterium | reverse complement strand
CGCTGGTCCTTTGCCCGTAACGCCAAATTCTTAGGCCAGCTCTATGTGGATGATTTTCATTTTAACGATATTATCCGTCTCCACATCAATTCAAAATACAAACTTGCCGGCGAGCTGGGTCTCGTATGGGCTCCTGAGCGGGGACCCCTCCAGTCCGTTTCCGTTGATTACACGGCGGTCCTTCCGTATATGTACACCCACATGCGTAGTTTGGATTCGAGTACCTACGGTGATCGCTATCCCGGTCAGGTCGACTCAGGCGGGACTTCCACCTATACAAGACAGCCCAATTATCTTGACTATTCCCACGCGGGGAGAAACCTCGGCGTCGATCTTGATCCCAACAGCGACAGGGTAACAATCCGTACCACCTGGAGGACCCACCCCTCTCTGGACATTACCCTTCTGGGCTATTTTAGCCGCCACGGCAACGCATCGGAAAACAGGATAAACAACAGCATGGACGAAGGATACCATGACGGCACGATATTTGACGACGGTAACAATGACGGCGAGTGGAAAGACGAGTCGGGTGGTACTCACGGGACATCAGGCGATTATGACAATAACTACGACTATCTCCGTTTCCTTATCCAGCCCTTCCTTGAGACCAAACTAGCCGGAGGCGCAAACTTAAGCTGGCGTCTTCCTACGCCCATAGGCGATTTCACCTTCAATATTGAGTACCTTGCCGAATACTGCTGGAACCGTAATCTCGTCCCCGAGAATAACAGCCTGGTCCATTACTGGAGCATAGGAGGCTCTTACAGGTATTAGCGCTGTTGAACCGTGTGTTTATTTGCCCGTTTTCCAGGGCCCCCAGGAAGAAGCGGCAAAGATGTTTTTGCCAATGAATTCCCTGGTCGCGGTAAAGTTAAACTGTACCGGGCCGTGACGCCGGGGCTGGAATGAGACTTCATCGCCTATGGTGAGGCTTCCCTTCTTTGCCTCGTCTGAAAGCGGCGTTCCGAGCCAGGGGTTGCGGGGCGCGTCAAGATCGGCGCCGGCAAGGGAAGGCACATCGGCATTGGTCATAAATTCTTCTGACACAGAGAGGGCGCCCCTGCTTTCCCGCTCCTTCACCAGAAGCAGGGGATTATGGGCTGTGGCTCCCTGGTCTTCAAACACGGTATTGTAAAACGAAGAACTGCCGTGGTCCGAGACTATGATGATTCTCGTATTGTCGTAGACTCCCTCCTGTTTCAGGAAGTCAAGCCATTTGACTACCGCCTTCATGGCGGCCATAAAGGTATAGGTGTAGGCGGCGCTGTCCTCCGTGCCGAACTCGTCTATTTCCGCGCCGCTGTACCGTATTATCCCCGGTTTGGGCAAAAGATCACTTGTGTAGGCTCCGGGCTCATGGGTGGTTTCATTCATAAAAATATTGAGGGTATCCCCTCCGTCATCAATCCCGCAGAAATCGCTCAGGTAATACAGGCTTGCGTACTCGGTTACCGCGTGGCCGTAGTTATTTGACGCGCCGTCCCTCCACCACTGGCCTTTATAATGAATGCCGTAGCGCAGCGCCGGCAGGGCTATCCTGAAAAGGCCGTACCTGAAAAGCACATCGAAATCAAAGCTCTCGATAAACTTCTCCCCTTCCTGCGGAAATTCCTCCATAAACCTCTGGTTCATCCTTCCGTCCACATTCCTGGCCGTTACGTTCTCAAGGCCGCTGAAAACCGAAATATCCGGAACAAGCTGGAGATTGGTCATGGTCGGGTCGGTAATGCTCACCCGGTAACCGGAACGGCCGAACAGGGCGGGAAGCAGGGTCAGGGCCTCGTTTACCTTGTCCCTGAGGCTCGCGTCAAGCCTGGCGTTTATTTTGTCCGGGGTATAATCATAACCTCCCATCAGGGGGGGAAGTCCCACTATAGTCGCCTGCCCGAAGGAAAGGGTATTGGGATAAAAGACAAAACCGTCAAGATCCGTATCAAGACCGGGCATTTTTTCCAGGGCCTTGAAAAGGGTTATGCCCGTGGCGCGGTCAAGAAAAATAATGGCGTTATTGCGCCCTTTCCGGGTAAAGGGAAACACCGTTTCGGTCCGCTCCGCCGTACTGCCCGGACGGCTCTCAAGGCCCCTAAGGATTTTTTCTTCCCCGGCAAGGGTAACGCAATCTATCGCCGCCAGCGTTACAAGCGCCAGGGAGACGGCCTGGATGGCGGTATAGAATATTTTTGTCTTTCCGGCAAAAAGGAAAAGCGCCGGGAGGACAGGACAGGCAAGCAGGGCCAGAACATTGAACAAAAGGGGAAAGGCGTTCACCAGAAGAGCGGTATCTTCTATTTTGAAGCTGTTTGTCATGGCGCCGTAGGAGCCGCTCAGCGCGAAAAGGCAGATCAGGGCAAGGATGGCCGCCGCCGAACTGCCGAAGGCAAGGAGCTTTCTCAGCGCCGGAGCGGCAAAGGCCCATACAAGAAGGGGAATCAGGATACAGAAGGCTGCGCTTTCCGCGCCGGTCCTCAGAATGAAGGCCCAGGGCCCGTCAAAATCGGAAACCGAGGAAGAGACGGTCCGGGCCGGTATGACAAGGCCGAGGAGCAGAAAAAGAACCAGCCAGGAAGAAAAATAAAGAAACCCGCATTCTTTAGGGTCAAGTTTCCTTTTGTCAAAAAAGGCGAGCAGCGCCCTGAATCCGAAGGGGGCAAGGATCACCGCCAGGGCAAGGCCCGAAAAGAGATATTTATACCGGTCAACATCAACAATGTCAAAGAGTACGGCCAGCATAAACAGAAAAGCCAGGACGGAAATAAAAACCTGCAGGGCAAATCCCGCCAGGTTCTTTTTTCCGGCCTTTTCAAAGGCTGCCGTAACTATGTTTTTCCCCAGCGAATACAGGTTATTCATGGTCCAGTAGAGCACCAGGCCCGAGGGGGAATTGTACAGGATGACAAGAAAAAGCAGGGCCATGCCGTAGAGTTGCGCCTTTTCCCGCTTTCCCAGCCCCCTGGTATAGACCAGTGATGAAAGGAGATTTACGGCTGTCATCAGTACGGGCATGATGTTTACCGGAAAGCCGCCTATGGCAAGAAGGGCGTCGCTTTGTCCCAGGTCCTTGAGAAACCAGAATGACGTGCCCGAAAGGCTTGAGGTATGGGCGAGGAATTGGTAGGCGGCGAAGAAAAAGGGTATTTGCAGAAGGAGGCCCATGCTTGATTTCAGGGCAAAAACGGGCGAATAGCCCATAACGCGGTAATAGGCGCTGATCATCATCTGCCTTTCGTCGCCCTTAAACACAGCGCGGATTTCGGAGAGCTTTTTCTTCATCCTGTTCTGCAGGCCCCGTTCCTCCCTCTGCCAGGTTTCAGCCACGGCATAGACCGGGAGCAGCAGGGTGTTGAGCATGACGCTGAGTATGATTACGGCGATTCCCGGATCGTAAAAAATACGGGCAAAGAGGACAAAAAGGAATTCGATAATGACCCTGACGGGCCAGATAAAGAGGGTGTAAGGAAGGTCAATAAGGGGCATCTATTTTTCCTGTTTCCAATAATGAAGTATATATTTTTCTGTAGTTTTTTCCCATAGCTTCTACCGAATATTTTGATTCCGCCAGGGCCCTGCTTTTTCTGCCCATGGCCAGGGTTTTTTCCCTGTCCGCGAGCATCGCCGCAAGCAGTTCCCCGCCCTCTCCGGCAGAGCCGTATACATACCCGTTTTCGCCTGAAACAACGAGGTCCCGGTTTCCCGGCACATCGCGGAGCAGCAGCGCGCAGGAAGCGTCCATGGCTTCAAGCACCCCGAAGGGAAGCCCTTCCCAGGCGGAACTTGAAAGATAAACCAGGGTCCGGGAAAGGTAGTCCTCCATGACGGGCCTGTTTACCCAGCCTGTGCAGGTAATATTGGAAGCGCTGAGTTCTTTCCGCAAGGGGCCGTCGCCTATCCAGAAAAAATCCGCGCCGGGAAAAGCCCCGGCTATGGCGTTAAAGAACGCGGGGTCTTTTTGCCGGCTGGCTATGCCGGTAAAGACAACGAGGCCGGCGCCGGGGGCTTTTTTCAGCTCCGATGGGCTTACGCCGTTATAGACCCAGACCGCTTCTTTGCCGATGCCGAGGTTCCGGTAAAGTTCGGCCTCGCTTTTCCCGCAGCCGACTACGTTCCCCCCGAAGACCCCGCCCGCCTTTTCAAGAAACTTGAAAAACGAGCGCTTTAAGGGGCCCACGTCGGTACGGATAAACGAAGCCCCGTGGGGCGTATATATGACTTCTTTTTTCCCCAGGACAAAGGCCGCTATACGGCCCAGAAAACCGGCCTTTGAAGAATGAAGGTGAATGACCGTGCCCTCCCCGGCCTCGCGTTTCAATATGGAAATAAGGGAAAAGAGGGCTCTAAGGTCGTTTACCGGGCTGATTTCCCTTCCCGCGTATTTCCAGGGGATAAAAACCACGCCGGGGGGGAATTTCCCCTTTACATTATCAAGGGTATCCACCCACATTCTTGAACCGTGTACCACGCTGTGCTGGAAATCCCCCAGCTCTTTGGTTATACTGATTACCGCTGTAGTAACCCCAGACGCGAAGGGTTCAAGCACGTGAATTATTTTCACAAATTCATAATAGAGAAACAGGGAGACCCCTGTCAATCGCAAGGAGCTCTTGATGCCATACTCTATGCGCGAAATATGGGATTCCATTCCGGCCGAAAAAAAGAAGCAGGACGGCCTGTGGACCAGGTGGGTACTCCGCCCCCTGTCCCTGCCGCCAAGCGCCCTTGCCCTGAGGCTTTCCCTCAGCGCCAACGCGGTTTCGTATATTTCGGCCCTGTTCAGTATAGGCGGGGGCGTACTTTTTTCGCTTGACGGTTTTACGCTTCCGCTCTGGGGGGTTCTGGCCCTCAACCTTTTTTCGGTTATGGACTGCGTTGACGGCAATATTGCCCGCGTAACAAAGACAGCGGGTCCCTGGGGCGGCTGGGCGGACGCGGTAATGGGGTTTGTGGCCTATACAGCCGTATTTTTCGCTACGGGGGTCTATCTCTACCGGAGGACGCTCTGGTGGCCCTTTTTGCTTGTCGCGGGCCTCACCTCGTCGGCCAATCTCCTTACCCGGACAGCCTACCAAATATACAAGAACATTGAAGGCGGAAAGGCCCACGATTCGGTCTCTTTTGAACGGAAACTGGCGGAGAATGCCGGCATCACCGGCTTCATGATGCCGGCCCTCATAGTCTGCCATATTTTCGGCGGCATGGCCGTCATACTGTGGTTTAACCTGGCCTTTTACGGCGGCGGCTGCCTGGTAACCCTGGTCAAGCTGGCCCGCAAAGCGGGAAAAAGCGGGAAAAAAGCCGGTATACCGCGCAATTCGTAACCTTGTTTTTCCTCGCTGGTTAGGGTAATGTGTTATCTATGACCCTTGATGAATTCGACCTGTGGTACTATACCCGGCGCGGAAGGACCAGTTCGGCGCTGACCTCAACCGCCATGATGATTTCGGATCTTATCGGCGTCATGCTTTCATTTGGCGCGGGATTCTTTTTTGTGAATCTCTACGATATGAGCCTCATCAATTTCAGATCCTTTGTTACCTACTGGCCCTATCTTCCCGTATTCATACTCATTTTTTATGTAACCTTTCTCTATCCCGGCGTAGCCATGGCCCCGGCGGAAGAACTGCGCCGTTTTTCGGTCGGTTCCTCCTTTGCCCACGGCGGGATTATCCTTTCCCGCTATATTGAAGATAGGGAATTTGACGCCATATCGGTGGCCTTTATCATCAGCTTTTTTGTCTCCGTTTTCATACTCCTCTTCTGCCGTTCCAATATGCGCATACTGCTCGACAAAACGAGGCTTGGGGGCATACCGGCCGTTATATACGGCAACGGAAACACCAGCCACACCCTGGTTGACCGCCTTATCAAAAAACAGGCCGCTGGCTATACGCCCATACTCATTCTTGATGATGATGAAGACGGCCCCGGCGACTATCACGGAATTCCGGTGATTCACGACATTACCCTGGGGCCCGAAATCGTCAGCCGGTACAATATCAAAATGGCCATAGTCGCCATGCCCGAAATAAACCAGAAAAAAATCATCAAACTGATAAAAACATCGGTGGCCGCGTTCAGGTACAGCGTGCTCATTCCCGATTTTTATAATATTGCCGATATTTGGGTTACGGTACGGGATTTTGACGGCATACTCGGCCTTGCCACCAGCCACAAACTCAAAATGTTCTGGAACCTCGGCATCAAGCGTTTTATGGATATTTTGATTACCGTTCTGGGCGGCATCATCATTCTTCCCGCGCTGCTGGTCATAGCCCTCATGGTAAAGCTGGGGTCTCCGGGGCCTGTACTGTACGGCCATACACGGATCGGCATGAACGGCCGCCGCTTTAGGGCCTATAAATTCCGTTCCATGGTTGTTGACGCCGACAAGAGACTCAAGGCCCTTCTTGATTCCGATCCTGAAAAATACAATGAATGGGAAGCCAACCACAAACTCAAAGACGATCCCCGTATCACGTCTATAGGGAGGCTGCTGCGCCGTACCAGTTTTGACGAGTTTCCCCAGCTTATAAACATACTGAAAGGCGAAATGAGCCTGGTCGGTCCCCGGCCCATAGTTGATGATGAAGTGAAAAAATACGGAGAAGATTTCCCCCGTATTTTTTCCGTCAAGCCCGGCCTGACAGGACTCTGGCAGGTATCGGGGCGCTCGGATACCGACTACGGAGAGCGGGTTTTTTATGATACCTACTATCTGCAGAGCTGGTCCGTATGGCTTGACCTCTGGATTTTTTATAAAACCATAGGCGTGGTTCTTAAAGGCAAAGGAGCCTATTGATGCGGCATATTCTGTTCCCTGTAGTTATGTTCTTTTTCGCGGTTTTTGCCGCCTTTCCCCAGTCCCGTTCTTTTGAAAGTCTTTATCCCGGACTGAGCGAAGAAGACAGGGCCAGGGTGTATTCGGAGGAAGGACTTCTTGTCTCCCAGGACAGCCCGTCTCTGAAACTCCTCCCCCCCCTGGCCGGGCTCAATATAGCGGAGCCTGTCATGAGGCGGAATCCTTCTGTCGTGGTTGAATCCCTGATGGTGATTCCCTACAGCCGCCCTTCGCTCAGCCTGCTCCATGTGTACAACGCCCTGGGCAGGGTAAGCCGTCTCAAGGGAAGGCTGTACCATTCGGCGACCCGGAACCAGAATATCCCCCTCTTTGAAGACGCGACCCGCATCAGGATAATCAGTTCGTCAAGAACCCAGCCTCTGAGCGACCCCCCGGACGCCGCCGTTATCCCCAATTCCGAAACCGTGTACCTCAGGCTCAAGGATGTCAATTTTGGCAATTCCTATTATCAGGCCGAAATAAATACGGACCGGAGAGGGCTGCTCTACAGCCTTTCCAATTTCCGGTCCCTGTCATACGGCTTCATTCCGGTCATACGGGAAGACCGGTTCATAGCCCAGCTCTATATTGAACCCCTCACGGACGGCTTTCTGGTTTACAGCATCGCCGCCGCGAATGTGTCCGATTTTATCGCGTCAAAAATACACATACCCTCCGCCATTGAAAAGCGCCTTGCCGTTATCATAGACTGGCTGGCGGAGGGCCTGCGCGCTTAGGCCCTGACCGGGAGGCGGCGGCGAAGGCCCGTGCGGCAAATGGCCGCCAAAGCGATGCCTTGACATTGCCGCGTTCTTCCGTTATTATACTATCAACGCGGCTGTCGTATAACGGCTATTACCCCAGCCTTCCAAGCTGGAGACGTGGGTTCGACTCCCATCAGCCGCTGAAAATACTAATACCAAACAATTTGGGAGTCGAAGCGAAGCGCCCCCAAACTTGCGCCAAGGCGCAGCCTTGACAAAGGCCGGCGGCGCGGAGACGGCCCGGAGGGAAGCTTTCGGTTCAACCTTCCTCCTAACGTATTTTATTTTTTGTGTTAGGAATTGCCGAGGGCCACCTAATTCGTTTTGAAAAAATATAAAAAGCTCCTTGACCTTTTGTCTTATATATAATACAATTCTATCATGTACGATATTGAAACTACTGGGGAATTTGACAATTGGCTTGAAAGCATCCAAGACGGCAAAACCCAGAAGGTAATTATCAAACGTATCAGATCTATGTCTCTTGGTTCACTTGGCGAAACCCGGTCACTTGAAGGCGGCCTTTTTGAAGCAAAGATTCGCTTTGGTTCAGGCTTTAGATTGTACTTCATTAACAAGGGTACAAGAATTATCATACTTCTTTGCGGCGGCGATAAGTCTACGCAAAAACAAGACATTAAAAATGCCAGAAAAATGGCAAAGGAGCTATAAATGCTTAAAACGAAAAAATTTGAAATTATTAACTACCTGAAAACCGAAAAAGATATTGAGGAATATCTTAACGTAGTACTTGAAGAAAAAGATTTTACCTTCCTTCCTATTGCCCTTGCGGATATTGCCAGAGCGCGGAAGGCCATGACGAGTGCCGCCAGGGCGGCCGGTGTCTCCAGAACCACGCTCTATCAGTCTCTTTCCGCAGACGGACATCCCGCCTTTGAGACCGTCGCAAAAGTTGCCGATTCCCTCGGATACAAGATAACGCTCATTCCAAAAGCCATATAAAGCGTACCCGGAAGCCTGCCCCCCATAGACCCTCAGGGTATGCTGTAAAGGCCCTCCTTCTCGGCGACAAGCTGGTCGGCTTTGAGGGCGTCAAGGGCTTTCATGAGGCTTTCCTTTTCGGTTCCGG
>JAISCK010000063.1 GCA_031265635.1 Spirochaetaceae bacterium | reverse complement strand
TTTTTCCAGGGCGATCCCTCCAATACCCGGCGTTTTGGCGGAACCGGCCTCGGTCTTTCAATCTCCCGCAATCTTGTGGAACTCATGAAGGGAAATCTTGAAATGGTTCCCAATGAAGGCGGCGGTTCCGTTTTCCGCTTTACCCTGCCCCTTGAACGTTCCGGGCAGGCAAAGATCCCCCTGGCCCTTCCCTCAGGCGCGGGCGGGAAGATTCTCGTGGTCGATGATCACGCGGCGGCGGCCAAAGTAACGGAAAACTACCTGCGGAACCTGGGCCTTGTTTCCGTGGACAGGGCGTCTTCCGGGGAAGAAGCCCTTGCCCTGATGCGCCGCGCCGCGAAGGAAGGAAAGCCCTATACCCTCTGCTTTGTCGACATGGTCATGCCCCTCATGGACGGCTGGCGTCTGGCCGCCGAGATCAACGCCGACAGGGACATCAACGCGGCGGGCCTTGTGCTTATGGTTCCCCACGGAATGCTCGGCGCCGACGCGAAGATGACCCTGCTCCAGTGGTTTAACGGCTATATCAACAAGCCGGTCAAGCGGAGCGAACTGCTGCGCATCATCACCACCGTCAGCGCCGAACTTGCGATAGACCTGGAACCGGTTGCCGAAGCCCCGGCCCCGGACGGGAACAAAAGCCAAAAAACCGGAACCGGGGACAGGGAGGAGGCCGCTCCGCCAAAAGAGGACACGGCTTCAGGCGGAGACACGGCTTCAGGCGGGGGCACGGCTTCAGGCGGGGGCACGGAAAAACTTCCCGTCCTTATCGTGGAAGACCATCCTGTCAACCAGAAACTTTTTTCTGTCTTTATGGATAAACTCGGCTATCCTTTTGTCCTTGCCGATGACGGCATTGACGCTCTGGAAAAGGCGGCGGCAGCTCCTGTGGCGCTGATTTTTATGGACATACAGATGCCCAGGATGAACGGCTACGAGGCGACGGCGAAATTCAGGGAGCGGGGTTTTTCGCTTCCCATCATCGCCGTTACCGCCAGCGCCTTTAGCGACGAACAGGAACGGTGCGAAAAGGCCGGATTTGACGACATACTGACAAAGCCCTTCAAGCGGCCCGACCTCGAAGCCATGCTGAATAAATGGATGGCGGTGAGCGTTAAGCGCATCGAAGAAGCCGGGCGGGAGGACGGCGCTTCAGGCGCGGAGGCCGCCGCTGTGCCGGCTGCTTCCGGCTCGGCTGTTCAGGCCGCTGTTCCGGTAGCCCAGGGAAGCGCCGAAGCCCAATGCAACAAAGAAACGCGGGCCGGTATTTTTAATTACGCCGAGGTGCTTGATACCTTTCTCGGCGAGGAAGAGGCGGTACAGGGCCTTCTTGTAAAATTCATAGAGCGGAGCGGGGAGCAGGTCGCCGCCATCGCGGACAGCATGAAAACATCGGACTGGGAAGCGGGGAGGCGGAACGCCCATACCATCAAGGGCAGCGCCCTCACCCTTGCCGCGCGGGAACTGGGCGGGGCGGCGGCAAAGCTGGAACTGGCGTTTAAGGAACAGAACCGGACGGAAACCGAGACAGGCTATCCCCTCCTCGTGGCCGCCTATACGCGCTTCAGGGCCGAAGCCGAAAAACACACCGGCCAGGAATAAGCGTGGTTCTCTCGTCCTTTCATACCCACACCTGTTTTTGCGACGGCGAAGACTCTGTTGAGACGCTCTGCGAAAAGGCCGCGGAAAAGGGTTTTACCGCCCTTGGGTTCAGTTCCCACGCCCCCCTCCCCTCCGGCCTGGTCTCCGGCTGGCACATGAAGGCCGGGGACCTTGGGCGGTACATAGACGAAGTCCGCGCGGCGCGGAAAAAATGGGCCGGGAGGCTTGAGGTGTTTCTCGGCCTTGAGGTGGATTATATCAGGGGCGTCATGGGCCCGGCGGACAGCATATACAAAAAACTCGGCTTTGATTACCTCATAGGTTCGGTGCATTATGTAGTTCCCCGCAGGGGAGCGCCCTTTGCCGTAGACGGCCCGGCCTCTGAATTTGAAGAGGGAATACGGGAAGGTTACGGCGGGAACGGGGAAGCCCTCATGGAAGCCTACTGGGACGCGGTACGGGAGCTGTGCGAGGCCGGGGGGGCGCGCATAGCGGGCCATCTGGATCTTCTTAAAAAAAACAACCAGGATGAACGCTGGTTTTCCCTGCACAACGCGCGATACAAAGAGAAACTTGGCCAGGTCCTCGATGTCATAGCCGGTTCAGGCATGATTGTCGAAGTCAATACAGGGGGAATCAACAGGAATAAAACAAAGGAAGTATACCCCGCCCCCTGGATACTCAAGGATACGCGGGAACGCGGCATTCCGGTTCTCATCAGTTCCGATGCCCACAGGCATATTCAACTTGACGGCGGCTATGCCGAAGCCGGAAAAATACTCCTGGAAGCCGGTTATACCACCATCAAACGCCTCAGCGCCTGTGGCGGGCGCGGCCCGCTGTGGATTGATGACCCTTTGGAGTAAAAAACGTACGCGGCTTTGCGGCCTTTAGCGTTCCCGGTAGATGATACGGCCCCGGCTTAAATCGTAGGGAGAGAGGGCAATCTTGACCCTGTCGCCGGGGACAATGCGGATGTAATGTTTCCGCATCTTGCCGGAAAGGTGGGCCAAAATCAAATGTCCGTTCTGATTATCAAGTTCAACCCTGAACATGGTATTGGGAAGGGCTTCCCGTACCACTCCTTCAACTTCTATCGCTTCCTCTTTCGCCACAAAAACTCCTTGTCTGGGATTAGAAGACAGTTCCATGCTATGACAATACCGTCTCCCTTGTCAACAACACGGCGGGTGCGGTTTTACGGTCTTGACAAAAAACGTAATGTCCGGCAATGTACCCTGATAAAAAAGCTCTGAGGAGACAAAATGGAACAGACCTTCATACAGAAAATGGAAAAATCCCTTACCGCCTTGAAAACTGAAATTATCTCCAATTTGATTAACGGCAATGAAGATTTCAAGAAGATTGTCGAAGGCATGGACCCCAAGGATTTCGCCGACATAGCCTCGGATGACATTGACCGCAAAATGATAGAGGCCCTGGGGTCCCAGGACCTCAAGCGGCTCAGGCTCATTGATTCGGCTTTGACGAGGATTCAGCAGGGAAAATACGGCCTCTGCATAAAATGCGGCAAAAAAATCCCCCAAAGCCGCCTCGAAGCCATACCCTACGCCCTCATGTGCGTGGAGTGCAAGTCGGCTGAAGAGCGGCGAAACCGCTAGTTTTTGGGGCTGCCCCGCCTTTCTTTGACCAGTACCCAGGTGGCCCCGCTGCCGCCCTGCCGGGCCGGGCTGTATCCGCTTTCCCCGGCAAGGGGACAGTGTTCAATAAAGGTCTTGACCAGGGTCCTGAGCGGGGAAGATCCGACAGAAGGGCCCCGGCCGTCTTTTTCTTCGGCATGGTTTCCCTTGCCGTGAACAATCAGCACCTTTTCAAAACCCCTGTGCCCGGCGTCCTCAAAAAAAAGGTTCAGGGACTGCCAGGCTTCGTCCTGGGTCAGGCCGTGAAGATCAAGCACCGCGTCGGGTTTTTTCGCCAAAAGCCGCCGCCGCCTTTCTCCGGGACTCCCGCTGTTCCCGGAATCGGCCTCTTTGGGCATAGCTGCCCTGGCCTGGGGGTTGCGGCGCTCCCATTCGTCAAGAATGTCCTTAAAATCCACGACCCCTCCTAATACAAAATGACTCTGTCCCCGGGAATCCAGCCGGAAAGCCCGTCATAGGTTTCGGCATAGACCCAGAGGCCGGTACGGGCCCGTATAAGCGCGGGCTGCCCTTCCCTGAATTCCGCAGAGACGCCGGAAGAATAATCAGGCACCCTGTAGGCGGCGCCTCCGTATAAAACCGCCTTGTTTCCTGTTTCGGGAAGCCCTTTTCCGGTAAAGGCAATGCCGCCTATACCGAGAAGCAGCCCCGCCGCCAGAACAGCCGCCGATACGCGGGCGGAAAAGCGGAAACGCTCTCCCCTGAGACGGCGGAGTATTCCCCAAAGGCACAGGGCCACCAGGGTAAAGGAAAGCAGTATGGCGGCCACGCGGAGGAGAAGCCTGGGCCTCCAGGGTTCGTCATAGGTAAAGTCAAGGCCCAGGGCCTTTTCCGCCTCGAGGCGGAGAGCGGCAAGGGCGGGCCCCGGAAGCAGGTCCCGTTCCCCTTCCCTGAGAGCCGCCAGCGCCCCGGCATAATCCCCCTCATCCCAGCGGGCTTCCGCCTGTCCCGCGAGGGCCGCATACGACGCCCCGATAAAGGGAAGAAAGGGAACTTTTTTCCTGGGGAAAACAGCGGCCAGGGACCCATCCCCGCTGGCAGCCGGGGACAGAGCAGCGCTTGGGGACAGAGCAATGTTTTGGGACAGGGCCGCGCCTTCGGGCAGGGCCGCCGCCGCAGCAGCAGCAGGGGCCACAGCAGCAACAGGGGCCCCGGCACTAAAGTTCAGGGCCGGGGCGGTGAGGGTTTCGCTCTGGTACTCAAGGCGCGGCGGAGGAAGGGAAAAGGACCCTTTTTCAAGGGGAATGCAGACGAGTACCAGAACCGCGCCGGAGCGCTGCTCCGCCGGGAGAGGGGCCCTGCTTTCAAGGA
>JAISCK010000061.1 GCA_031265635.1 Spirochaetaceae bacterium | reverse complement strand
GGAGGAGATCGGCCACGCCATGGAAGAGGGGATCGTCTTCAACTTTCTGCGGAACCCCAACCGTTTTCTCGGGGACGGCCAGGGAAAAATCACGGGCATGGAATTGCAAAAGTTTGAGCTGGGGGAACCGGACGCTTCGGGCCGCCGGAGCCCCGTGGCCGTACCCGGATCGGAATATGTGTTTGACTGTGACACGGTGATTGTGGCCCTGGGGAACGAGTCCAACCCGCTGGTGTCCCGGACCACGAACGGCCTCTCGGTGGACCGGCGGGGCCGGATTCTGGTGGGGGAGGATCAAAAAACCTCACTGGAAAAGGTCTACGCCGGGGGCGATATAGTCCTGGGGGCCGCCACCGTGATCCTGGCTATGGGCGAAGGCCGCCGGGCCGCCGCGGCGGTTAATCAGCTTTTGACAAAAAAGCATTAAAAATGCGGCGGCAAGAGGGGGGAAATTATTATGGAGGTGATTGCATGAGTACAAACCCGTTTCTTGATGTACCTAACGGCAAAAAAACAATTACGCTTGTAGGCATTTATCTTGCTTTAATCAGCCAGCTTTTTGTATCTACCGGCGTTTCAACCCTGCTGCCGCTCGCGGCGGAAGAAATCGGCGGCAGGACGCTCTATCCGCTGGCATCGAACATCAGCGGGCTTATCAGCATTATTGCGATGCCGCTCTACGGATATATGGCGTCAAAAAACCCGTCGGTAAAACGGACACTCGTGTCTTTTTCGCTGCTCGCCGGCGTCGTGGTCAACCTGGTACGGGCGATTGCACCTGACATGATGACCATCGTGGCAGTCAGTACGCTTTGGGGCCTGGTGAGCGCTGGAATTTACGTGCTTGGTTTTTCGATGATTCGTGATATGTACGACGAAAAGAAAGCGGGCCTGTTTCTTGGCGCGAGTGGCACTGTGATGAGTCTTGGTATGCTCGTTGGTCCAGCTATTACCGGGCTTCTTATTGACTTTGCAGGCTGGCGGGTCGTATGCCACATGAATTGGATGTTGATGTTTGCAGCGGCGGTACTTATTTTCTTTGGCGTTAAAATTACAAAAGAAGAAGGCGCCGCAATGGGCCAGGGCGGCAGAAAGTTCGACGTGGCGGGCTGCGTTATACTCATGTTGTTCATGGGCGGACTCGTACTCGCGCTTTCGTTTGGCCCCGGCTCTTCCGGCCTTCCGGCGTTGATTTTTGGCTCCATCGGCAATACCGCACTACTGGCGCTTTCGGCGGTCAGTTTGATCGCGTTGTTCTTTATCGTGCGTAAAAAAGGCGACAGCGCCGTGCTGCCCGCACGCGTGTTAAAAGACAGAAATACGGTCTGCCTCACGCTGTACAACTTCTTTGCCACCTGCTCATCAATGGCGGTTATGTTTTTCATGCCCTCATTCGCCCGGTACGTCATGCAAACATCGGCGACTCAGGCCGCGCTCACTACAACGATGATTGCTGTCCTGGGTATTTTTATTAGCCCTTTTTTTGGCAGCAAAATCGCAAAAGAAAAGAGCGCGCGTGGCGTTATTGCCGTTGGATCGATTGTTCGTATCGGCGTGACGCTTGTGTTGTTGCTTGTGTTAAAACCAACAACATCGCTTTTGGCCATATATGTCTTGATTCTTGCGGCCGGTTTTTACAATAGTCAGCACAGCGTGACAATTTCCGCTGGTCCGCAGATTCAAATTGCCGCGGAAATTCGCGTTATGGGAAATTCCGTGGTACAGCTTGCTCAGACAGTCGGCGGAGCTGTCGGTCTGGCTGTGTATACATCGGTCATTGGGGCGCAGGGTATTGAGAACGGCATTAGGACGGCGTTTATCATCGCTGCCGTTACAGCGGTGGCCGCGCTTGTCATGGGTTTGAGCCTGAACCCGCTGAAACAGGAAAGCGCTCCGGTAAACAATTAGAGTTTCATGTATTTATGGAGGTAGTTGGCGCTTTAACAAAGCACTTGAAACGGTCCCAATGCCAGAAGTATTCGGCGGTATGCGCCGTTACTAATAAAACTATAGAGGAGAGTTATTATGGGTATTCTCGAAAACAGAAAAGCGATTCTTGTCGGAGCCAGTTCCGGGGTAGGCTATGGCTGCGCTTTGCGGTTTGCCGAAGAAGGAGCGGATGTGGTTGCCGGGGCCCGCCGTCTTGAACGGTTGGAAGAACTGCGGGCTGACGCCCAAAAAAGGGGATTTCCCGGAAAAATCATCCCTGTCAAGTGCGACGTGGCCAATGAGACGGATTTGGATAAGATTCTCAACGTAACAATCAAAGAATTCGGCAAAGTGGATATCCTGGCTTGTATTGCCCAGGGCGGCCTTTATCAGCAAACCTATTTCATGGATACGACTCCTGAACTGGCCGAGGTTTTTTACAAGACTGGCCCGATCTACACCATGCGAATGATTCAAAAGTGTATGCCTTATTTTCAGCAGCAGCATTACGGGCGCATTATTACCTGTGCTTCTGGTTCGGGAGTATCAAATACTCCCGGGTTTACCGGCTATGCGATGGCAAAAGCGGCTATTATGGCTATTACACGAAAAGCTTCAAAAGAGTTCGGGAAATTTGGGGTTGTGACCAATTGTTTTCTGCCGGTAATAAAAAATGATGTCTTTGGCACAGATGAGCAAAGTGCCGCCGCCGAAAAAGCCACCATTGCCTACAGCCCTGTCGGTCGTTTGGGTGATGCTTACGAGGATTGTTCTCCGGTTGTGGCGTTTATGGCCAGTGAAGGTGCCGGGTATATGAACGGTCAGTTTATCGGTGTCTGTGGCGGTGTCCAGATGCTGGCTTAGATTTACAGCAGAGCGCATTCGGGTATTTTAAGGGAAAGAGCTTTACGCTGTGCCCTTCCGTTCATGCTCAAAAACGGCGGCGGGGTGGGGCCCTGTAACCGCCCCTCAGCAACAACCGCGCCCCTTGGCGTTGCGTAAGCAGCCACTTTGTCGCGCGGTTGTTGTTTTCATTTACCGCAAAAACTCTACGCTGAGCAGGTAATAATCTTCGGGCGGGTTACTGTCCAGGGTTGTAACCTTGATGTAATAGTCGCCGGGTTCCAGATTAACGCTGAGATACGAATCGTAGTTTTCGCCGCCGTCGTCGTCTTCTCCGATGAGGTTTTCATCGGCGTCGTAAAGTTCAATATAGGTGTCCAGGCGGAGGTTGTTTTCTCCCCTGGCCCTGATGCCGTAATAGCCTCCGCGGGCAACGGTAAAGCGGGCCCAGTCAACGTCATTGCCGTCGGTAAAGGTGCGCCTCTGGGCCTCTGCCTCTATGGGTTTCGCGTTTGCCGCGGTGTTGTCGTTCTCGTATTCATCGGTGCCCAGGGCTTCGGTAAGTTCAATATAAAGGGTATAGAGGCCGGAAGTGCCGTTGTACTCGGTGAGTTCAATATAATAGAGTCCCGGCTCCACTACCGAGGAGATCCGCGCGTTGAGATTGTCGCCGCCGTCATCGTCTTCGGACAGAAGATTTTCCCGCCCGTCGTACAGCTTGAGGCAGGTGTCCCGCGAACCGCTGGTGTAGACTTTGAGCAGCCCCTGCTGCGGAACCTGTACCCTGAACCATTCGGCGTCATTGCTGCCCTGGAAAATCCCCGTTATGACATCGCCTATTCCCACCGCAAAGGCCTGGTTACGGGTATTGTTCGGTTCCATGGGAGTTTCCTGAACGCTGGAAAAAAGCGCCTGTATGGTATAGCTTCCCGTAGCGCTGTCGGAGTAGCCGCGCATCTTTATCAGGTATGTTGTCCCGGTTTCGGCGAAAAACTCAAGGCGGGGGTTTGTCCCTTCTCCTGAATCGTCGTCTTCGTCAATCTTGTTGTTCGGCGAGTCGTAGAGTTCGAGGTAGCCGTCAAAGTCCCCGTCTATTTCTATGGTAATAACGCCCTGGCCTGAGGAACGTATTGAGAACCAGTCTTCGTCGCCGTTATGGAGGGTCCTGCGCAGGCTCCGGTCCGGCGCGAGGATCACGGGATTTTGGCTGCTGTCGGGTTCATAGCTGTCCCTGGGCACGTTGGATGAAGAGCCCGAGTTGGTTCTCATGAGTTCAAAAACAAGGGGGGTGTTCTCAAAATCGCTCTGCCAGGCGGCGATGATGGCGGCGTCTTCGGTATCCACAAGCCTGGTATAGACTCTTACGATCTGGTCTATGGCGACAATTTCTCCCCCTATCCTGAACCGGGTACCCGCGCCGCCGGCATTGGAGTAGGGATCAAGTATCTTGAAATTCCTGCCGGGGCTGTTGATTAATGACTGGAGCATGGCGCTGCTCCAGTAGGTACCAAAAGGCGGCTCTTCTCCTGAACGGTAAAACGAAGAAGCGCCCAGGGTAATCGAGTCCGCGCCGGGGAAGCCGTTTACGCTTGCGACGATAAGGCCGGCGATACGCTGGGTTTCCAGATCAAGTTCGGCGATTGTTTCGGGCCGTATGGTCTGGGCGCTGATTCCGGCTGTTAATCCACAAGAAAGAATCAGGGCAAGAAAAAAGCGGTCTAGGGAGATTTTCATGGTACACTCCTTGCAAAAGATAGTTTACGCATCCTCTGTCCTGAAACCCGAAGTCCCGGACAGTTCCAGTATAGCCTGGTCAAGGGAAAGGTTTTCCTTTGTTTCCCGTGACGCGAGGTTTCGCAGCGAGAGGGGAGAGGACAGGGGTTTTTCGCCCGGTATGATGACCCAGGCAAGGCCCTTTTTTTCGGCCAGCATGAACTGCTGGCCCAGTTTTTTTGCTTCCAGCATTACTTCGCAGGCTATGCCTTTTTCCCTGAAATATCCGGCGAGTTTCTGGCAGGCGCCGCCCGCCTCCTCGTCAACGCAGGCAATGGCCAGTTTCGCGTAGCTTCCTGACCGGCCTGAAACGCCGAGGCTTTCCATGGCCGAGATAAGCCTGTCAAGACCTATGGAAGCGCCCACGCCGCCTATGGCTTCTTTTGAATAGAGGCCGGCGAGGTTGTCGTAACGGCCGCCAGAACATACCGAACCGATGGAAGGCAAAGCGGCAAGGAAACTTTCGTAGACGATGCCGGTATAGTAGTCAAGGCCCCTGGTTATAGAAGGATCAAGAATGAAGGAAGACGCGATGCCCGCGTCGTTCATATAACGCCATATACGTTCCATGTGCCGCGATTCAGGAGTATCGCCGCCCGACGCTTCGGTGATATGGGCAAGGGTTTCCTCAAAATTCGCCCTGGGTTCAATATAGTCAAGTACGGCTCCGGCTTTTTTTTCGTCCAGAACCCCGGCAAGCTGGAGCGCGGCCTCTTCCCTGCCGGTCTTGGCGATTTTGTCCACAATGCGCAGTATGTCTGTCGCCTGTCCTGCCGCGCCGAGCCGCGAGAGGAAGCGGTTAAAAATGCCCCGGTGATTGACATGAATGGTACAGTCCCCGGCGCCTATGGCCGCGAGGGTGGTTTTCATCATAAGAAGTATCTCGAAATCAGACGCCGCGCCGCCGCTTCCTACAATGTCAAAATCGCACTGGGTAAATTCCCTGTACCGGCCCCGCTGGGTGTTTTCGCCCCGCCACACTTTGGCGATGTGGTAACGCTTGAAGGGAAAACTCAGTTCGTTCCGGTGCGCGGCAAGGAAACGGGCGAAGGGAACGGTAAGGTCAAAGCGGAGGGCCACGTCCCTCCCGCCCTGGTCGGTAAAGCGGTAGACCTGCTTTTCCGTTTCGCCGCCCCCCTTACCGAGGAGTATCTCCGCGTATTCGAGGGCCGGGGTGTCTATGGGAACAAAGCCGTATAAACGGAAGGACGCCTCAATGCGTTCCACCAGGCTCCGCCGGGTAATCTCGGCTTCGGGCGGGAAATCCCTAAACCCTTTAAGTATCCTTGGTTCTATGATGCCTGTCATGATTGCTTCTTATGCCTGGGCCGAGGGATTGGAACGGGTATGAAACCAGTAATCGTCCACAATTTCGGCAAGCTCCGGGCTGAATGAAAGATTTGCCACAGTACGCACTATGCCCTTGGGCAGCATGGTGGAGCTCTCGATAGACCCGGCTGTGGAAATACGGTACTTCTTGAAGTACAACTGGTAGGCCACCGAGGTTCCCGCCGTCCGCGCCTGGGCGAGACCGGCTTCGAGGTGTTCCAGCTTTTTTGTGTTGAAGTTGTATATCTGGATGCGCCTGCTCCCGGCAGGTTCGGTAATGGTGGCGTACATATTATACCCAAGCAGCTTGGCTACTTCGGCGCTCATGCGTATCAGGGTTTTGCCGTAGTCCTCGGAAAGTATCTTAAAGCGCTCCTGGGTTTCAAGGTAATTACCCAGTATGCTTGCCATGTCGTCGGGGGTATTCTTGAAATCAACCACGAAAAGCCCCACATTGTCCCTGCCCTTCATGGGGCCCACGGTGACAAGGGTGCAGCGTATGTAGAGCTTGATGGGTTCCTGCTTGCCCGGGGCAAAGGCTATGGAAAGCCCCACGATGCCGTTTACATAGCGCTGGAAAAAAGTCAGTTCCTGTTTGGAAAGGGAAGCGAGAAAGATCGCGCGCTTGAATCCAAGCTGAAAGGGCGCGCAGAGTATGATATAGTCGTCCATCTTCAAAAAACAATGCGAGCGGTCTACTCCCAGTTTTGCCAGGGCATACTGGCTGCACGCTACGCTTTGATCCGCGAACCTGGCCAGATACTGGGCAGGTCCGGTAGGTATATTGACCATACAAACTCCGGGCAACTTTCTTATATCAAGCCAATTTCAAAATCCGGTCAATACGGACCTGATTCTGATGAAACCGGCTTTGAAAAACCGGCCAAAGCGCGGTTTCTACTGTTAATTCTACCCTTTTTTTTTGTTTTTGGAAACCCTTAATTTATAGGCCGGTTTCAGAATTTGCTATTATTGAAGGCGGCTGTTCAAAAATAAGCCCGGGGCCGGGCCTAAATATCGTCCCAGCCGATGCCCTGGCCGCCGGGAATAAAGCGCCGGGCCTTTCTCCCGCTTACCAGCGCCTCAAAAGAAGGGGGAAGCCCCGGTTTGAGCTTTTTTTCGCTGCGGAGAACCCCTATCATGCCTTTTCCCATGGTTTCCCCGGCCTGTATGTCCCTCATGGCGTGGAGGGAACGCCGGGTGGTCAGGTAATTGGCCTTTTCCGAAGGGGCAAGGACCTTGACGCCGCTGCCAAGAACCTCTTCCACCCGGCCTTTTCCCCATTCGCGGTACAGTTCCCCAAGGAGCCGCGCCGGGATTCCCCTGAAAGCGGGTCCGGGCGGAACCAGGGAACGCCGCGCGTCGGAGACGCTGCTTATCCGGCGCGCCATGCGGGAAAAATCCCCGGGCGGCAGGGCTATGGGGTCGTCAAGGCCGGGGTCTGAACGGGAAAGGCAGAAGTGCTTTTCTATCACCCTGGCGCCAAGGGCCGAGGCAAGGGCCGGAACCAGGCAGGCGTCCATGCTGTGGTCGCTCAGGCCCGCCGCGCAGCCGAAAACCGCCGAAAGGTTCGGGATGAGGCGGAGGTTGTAGTCTTCGGGCGGCGCGGGGTAACTGGTAACGCAGTGAAGGAGGCATACCTTCTCCCTGGGAAAGAAGCCCAGGGCCGCCTCAATATCGGCAAGGAGGGAAATTCCCGTTGAGAGGAATACCGGAAGATCCCAGGCGCCTACGAGTTCGAGCAGGGCGCTATAATTGAGTTCAGGCGAGGCTATCTTGACCGCGCCGGGAGCGAGGCCGCGCAGTTCCCCGGCGCTCCGGGGGCCAAAGGGGGTGCAGAGGAAGAAAAGCCCCTGTTTTTCGGCCTTTTCCTTCATTTCGGCATAGAAATCAGGGGGCAGTTCCAGGTCCCTGAAGCGCTCAAAGAGGGCTATATCCCCTCCGGGAAGGCGTACCGTCCCGGTCTTGGGGTGGAGTATTTCTTCAGCATATACCATTTGAAATTTAACGCAGTCCGCGCCTGATTCGGCGGCGGCGTTTATAAGTTCCCTGGCCCTGGCCCGGTCCCCGCCGTGGCCGGTCCCCAGTTCGGCAATGATAAAAGGGCGCTCCTGTTCCCAGGGGCAGATTATAGGGTTCATATTCTCTCCATAAGATTTTTATCATATTATCTCGACATTTGCAAAGTTTTACGGTATGATTACTCTTGTGATATGAACGCGATTTTGATAGTATAAAAAATCGCTATTTTTTAATACCCAAGGAGCTTTTTATGAAAACCCTGTATTGCGATGTTTGCGGGCACACGCTTGAAAACGCCGTCCCCAACCGGACGTATTGGCATATCGGAACCCGCGATATATGCGAAGGCTGTAAAGACAGCCTCGAAGGCGTTCTGAGGACCGAAATCAGGGCCCAACAGCCCTTTAGCTATGACTGGTATGACAAGGTTGTTACCGACTCTGTTGAAAAAGCCATTTCAAAGGGCAAATTTTAATTTTTTGACGGAAAAGCGGCTGTCAGGCGGTATGAGGCGCGGAGCCGTTGTTTTGTACATCGTCCTGGGCCTTGTCCGCGCGGCTGCCGGAGAACCCCTTCTCCCCGGAGGGGGGCAGCCTGAGGGCGGAAAAGTACCTTTTTCATTGGTATTTTACAAGATAGGGACCAATACGCTCCATTCGTTCAGCGATAATTACGGGCTGAATTTCCTCGCCGCTTCCCTGGCTACCTACGGGGCCGTGGAAAGCGGCATTGACTGGCGCTGGAACCGCATGTCGTACAATAACGGCAATCTTGCCTACGCCGCCATGCCCGCCGGTCTTTTGGGCACCCTGCTTCCGGCGGCGCTGCCTCTGGGCCTGTATCTCTACGGGAACAGCCAAAACGATCCGGGCCTCGCCATAACCGGGCTTGCCCTTGGGCAGGCGGTTCTTTTGGGCATGGGCGTTACGTCGGCAATAAAGGTTTTTACCGGACGGGAAGAACCGGGCATAGGACTGGGGAACAAACGGGCCGGGCCTGACTACAGCGATGACTTTGCCTTTGGCTTTTTCAGGCGCGGCGTTTTTAACGGCTGGCCGAGCGGCCACACCGCCACCGCCTTTGCCATGGCCGCGGTTATGGCGGAACTCCACCATGACAAACCTGTTCTGGTCGCCGCGTCATACACCTACGCCGCCTGTATCGGCCTTGGCATGTCCCTCTTTGCCCACTGGGCCTCTGACTGCGTCGCCGGCGCCCTCATCGGCTATGCCCTGGGAAGGGCGGTAGGCCGTAGCTTCAGCCCCCTCGTAAACGGCGGAACCCCCAAAAACCACTCCCTGTATATCACGCCGGGCTCGGTGATGGTGTCGTTCAGGATATAGAAAGGGTCCCTGAAAGAGGGACCCTGTATCCGCGCTTTCCCAAAACCAGACGGGTTTTGGGAAAAACTCCGTATATTTTACCTTAGCGTATATAGGCCGCGGCGTTTTCTCCCGCTACCCGGCCATACAGCAGTATATCCAGAATCGCGTTTCCTCCGACCCGGTTACCCCCGTGGACGCCTCCGGTAACTTCGCCGCAGGCAAAAAGACCGGGAATGGTGGAACCGCCGGCGGAAAGAACCTCCGTCCGCACGTTGATCTTTATGCCGCCCATGGTATGATGTATCCCTGGGGCGACCCAAAGGGCAAAATAGGGCCCCTGGGAAAGATCCCGTATCCAGGAAAAGCTGCTGGCAAACTCGGGGTCGTTTTTATTTGCCACATAGGTATTCCAGGTGGCTACGGTCTGTTTTAAGACCGCAGGGTCCACGGTCATATACCTGGCTACATCGTCCAGGGTATTGTAGGGGGTAATCAGTCCCTGCTCGTAATAGCCCTGTACATTGGGATTGTGATCCATAAGTTCTTTGTTGAAGAGAATACAGGCCTTGGCCTGATCCTGGCTCAAAATGGCAGCGGAGACCACATCACGGTAGGTGTTTTCGTTGGTAAAACGCTTTCCCGCGGTGTTAATCAGAATACCGCCCGAACCCCGTATCCCTTCGGTAAGCATGGTGGAACTGGCCTGGTGTATTGTAGGATGGCTCTGTATCTGCTCCATATCAACGGTGGCGGCGCCTATGGCCTCGGCCATCTTGATACCGTCTCCGGTAGCGCCAAGGCTGTTATCGGTAACAAAACCCTCAAGGCTGGGATCCAGCCGGGCGCACATTTCCAAATCGCCGCCAAAACCTCCCGAAGCGAGAATCACGGCCCTGGCGCGGATAGTAAGTTTTCCGCCCAGCTTGTCTACCGCCACAATACCCGCGGCCCGGCCGCCATTCATGATAATATCCGTACCCCTTACGCCGTACATGATCTTTCCCCCCTGGGACTCATAGCGGCGGAGCAGGTCCAGAATCAGCCCCTTGGCTTCCCCGTCCACGGTATAGCTGGCGTAGGTTTCTCCTATCTGGGGATTCATGCCCTGGGTCTTGAGCCAGTCTACCACCCCGGATGAATTTTGTATCATGTAGGTAACAAGTTCCCGGTTGTTGAGGTTATGGCCCCCTTCCATGGTATAGGTGATAAAATCCTCAATACTGTAACGGCCCCGGCGGGCGGCTACCTGTTCCGGACTGCCCGCCACGTTAAAGCCCCCCGATGAACGTATGGTGTTTCCGCCGGGAATATCCATCTTTTCGATGATCAGGGTATCTTTTCCCTTTACTCTTGCCTCAACTCCGGCGGTTAAACCCGCTCCTCCCGCGCCGACTATGATAACATCCACCGAGAGTTCCTGGTCCCTTGCCGGAGGTTTGGGCGGCGGACGGGAAAATTTGTCCACATCGGCGCCGGCCTGCCGCAGAGCCTCGGTTACCGAGCCGAGAATGGCCCGGCTGGAAAAGCTCGCCCCGCTGACTATATCAATTCCCACCGATTGGGCCTGCACTATACGTTCCGGCAGCCACTGTATGGCGAAGGAACCGATGCCGTTGGTTTCGTGGTTTTCCGTAATACGCACGGATACAATTTTTGATCCGTCTACCACGGTTTCAACCTTGATCTGGTCTACATAACCCCGCTGTTCTGTCCGGTAAGTACCGGGAGTCATACCGCCCGCGGCGGAACCTGTGGAACCGCAGGCCAGAACAAGGCTAAAAACAAGCGCTGCCGCGATGCCGGGTAACAAGAATCTCTTCATACTGTGTCCTCCTTGAAAAATATATTCTGGTTTTGTGAGCGTACACCCCGGGGACGATAAGGGTCAATGGCGTGGCTCCGAAATGCCAATACGGATGGGGATACGGTTTTTCAGGGCGGCAAGGGGTTTGGATTCGCTTTTAAGCCGGGTAAAGATCCGACGGTACACGTACTAAATTTTATATGCGCCCGCCTGCTATACCGGAATCCTCCGTTGACTTTTCCCCGGAAACAGTATTAAATCAACAGAAGACTTATGTTCAAAAAGAAGCCGGGACAGTGGCTTGATATACAAGTTTACCGGAAAAACCCTGTTTTGACCGGGCTGACGGTCATTATAGCGGCCATGCTGGTCCTGTCTCTGGCGTTTTTGGGTATACGGAACAAGAATGAATGGGGCAGGGACCGGAGAGAACTGCTGCGCTGCTGGGAAGAAGGGACCTACGAAGATGTGTATGTCCTGAGCGGACAATGGCTTGAGAAAAAACCCCTGGACTTTTTTTTATTGAGTCTGCGGGGGTTTTCGTCATATCAGCTTGCCGCGGCCCAGATTAACGCGTCCAGTACCCTCCGCTATATTGACGACTGCGTCGTGTCCCTCAGAAAAGCCCTTCTTACCAGAGAGGGGGAAAGGGACGCGGACCTGCGCTATGTTCTGGGCAAGGCCTATTACCACAAGGGGGCCTCTTACGCGGATCTGGCTGTCCGGTATCTGGAAGAAGCCAGGGGGAACGGTTTCAGGGCGCCGGACATTGCCGAGTATCTGGGGCTGGCCTACGCGGAACTCGGCGATTACCGGAACAGCGTGGCCTCCCTGTCGGAGTCCCTGAACAGCGAAGACGGGTCCTATGTTTCGGATTTACGGCTTTTGGCCATAGCCAGGTCCTATATAGGACTGGGGGAGGGGAATTCCGCCAGGGCCTACCTTGTCCGCTGTATTGAAAATTCCAAGGACGCTACTGTGGTAATCCAGGCAAGGCTCCTTTTGGGAAAGGTTCTGGCCGGAGAAGGAGAAGCGGAAGAGGCGGAAGAACAGTTCCGGGCCATTCTCGACGAAAGCGGAGAGAACGCCGACGCCCATTTTGAACTGGGCGAACTGTACGCCGCGCTGGGAGACGCGACCCGCGCCAGGGCCGAGTGGCGGAGGGCCCTGCGTATCAATCCAGGCCACGGGGAAGCACGGGAAAAACTTGGCATATATATGCCATAAACAGGACAAAACAAGAATTAAGCCATAGGCTGCGGAGGAAATATGTTTGGAAAAATATCAAAGGATATAGGCATAGACCTGGGAACCTGTAATACGATTATTTACATACGGGGAAAGGGCATTGTGATCAATGAACCTTCGGTCGTCGCTGTCGAGAGGGGAACCAAGAAGGTCATGGCGGTGGGCGCCGAAGCGAAGAGCATGCTTTACAAGACCCCCGGCAATATCATCGCCATACGGCCCCTCAGGGACGGGGTTATAGCCGACCTTGAGTCCACCGAAAAGATGATACGGTATTTTATCTCCAAGGTGATTCCCCGTTACCGTTTCATAAAACCCCGTATGGTTATCGGCATACCCTCCTGCATCACCGAGGTTGAACGCCGGGCCGTGGAAGAAAGCGCCTACAAGGCCGGAGCCCGGGAAGTGTACGTTATTGAAGAAAGCCGCGCCGCGGCCATAGGGGCGGATATTCCGATCTGGGAGCCTGCCGGCCACATGGTCTGCGATATAGGCGGCGGCACCACGGAAATTTCGGTCATTTCCCTGGGCGGCATGGTAGTTACCAATGCCATACGCCTGGGCGGCGATGAATTTGACGAATCAATCATCAAATATGTCAGAAGCGTCCACAACCTCATCATAGGCCCCAATATCGCCGAAAGGCTCAAGATAGAAATCGGAAACGCCTCTCCCGACAAAACCATCGAGAAGGTGGAGATAAAGGGAACCGACGCCATCACCGGGCTTCCCCGCAGGCTTGAGATAGATTCTGTGGAAGTGCGGGAAGCCCTCAAGGACCCCATAGTCCAGATCATCGACGAAATAAAAGCCACCCTGGGCAAGACCCCGCCGGAACTCGCCGCCGACATTGTGGAGCGGGGCATTGTGATGACCGGGGGAGGGTCCCTGCTCAAGGGGCTTCCCAAACTGATTTCCAAGGAGACAGGGGTGCCGGTAATACTTGCCGAGCGGCCCCTTGAATGCGTCGCCCTGGGCGCGGGCAAATACTTTGAGAACGCCAAGGGCTTTGACAATACCCACAGTATTTATGACAGCCTGAACGGATAGTTATGCGCATCAGGGAGAACCGAAAACGCGGAAGGCGTTTCAGCCGGGACGCCTATGTTTTTGCCGCTCTGACCCTGGTTTCCTTTTCGCTGCTGCTGTTTTCCACCAGAAGTTTTATCACCTCTGTCAGGGACGCGGGGCTTTCCGCCTTTTCCGGCATCAGAGGCGGCATATACGGCGTTTCGTCCTTTATGTCGCGGACCGTGCTCTCCATACGGGAACTGGCAAGCCTCAGGCGCGAGTACAACGAGCTTGCCGGCCGCATGACCCGGTACGAACAGCTTGAACGGAGCGCCGCGGAAATACGGCAGGAGAACAACCGTCTCAGAGAACAACTCGGCTTTTCCGAAGTCCTGCGTTACCGCCATATTCCGGCCCGGCTTATCGGCAGGGACCCTGACAATCTTTTTTCGGCCCTGGTCATCAACAAGGGTACCCAGGACCTGGTCCGGGTAAACATGCCGGTCATAGCCTTTCAGGACGGCGCCCAGGCCCTGGTGGGCAAGGTCATTCAGGCGGCCCGGATGGAAAGCCTGGTGATGCCCCTCTATGACGGGAGTTCTTTCATCTCGGCCCGTTTTGCCGAATCCCGGTATGAGGGCATTGTGGAAGGGCAGGGCAATCCCGATCTTCCCCTGGTTATGCGTTTTATCAGAAAGCGGGCCATGGACGAGATCAGCGCCGGGGACGTGATAGTGTCCGCCGGACTCGGCGGCATCTATCCTCCGGGCCTCACTATAGGCCGGGCAAGCCGCGTACTCTACCAGGAATACGAAACGTCCATGGGAGTCGAACTGGAAAGCGCCATAGATTTTTCACGGCTTGAATATGTCTTTGTTCTGGATGCCGAAGGCGGGGAGGATGGTTAAAAACGTTGTCTGGGCCTGTGTCATCATACTGTTTGCCGCCATACTGGAATCCACTATACTTCCCCGTATGACCGTTTATCAGGCCCGGCCCGACCTTGCCCTGGTGATACTGGTTTTTGTTTCCTATGTGAACGGAACCATGACAGGCCAGCTTACCGGGTTCTGCTCCGGCCTCCTGCTTGATTTTCTTTCCGCCGCGCCTTTGGGACTCAATGCCTTTATACGCACCCTCATCGCCGCCGCAACGGGATGCGTAAAGGGAATGTTTTTCCTTGACGCGGTATTTCTTCCGATGGCGCTCTGCGCTTCGGCGACCCTTGCAAAGGCCCTCCTTGTGTTCGCGCTTCATCTGCTTTTTGCCGGCGCCGTTCCCGCGTATTCTTTTACCGCTCCCAAACTCTGGGTAGAACTGGTCCTCAATACCCTCAGCGCCCCCCTCGTTTTCGGCCTTCTGCGGCAGTTTAAGCCCATACTCATGGGAAAGGAAGACGCCTGATGTCAAGTTTCAGCCACCTGCCCGATGACGACCGTTCGGATTTCAGAATCAAACTGCTCCAGGTTCTCTTTATAACCGCCTTTGCCATTTACGGAATCAAACTCTTCAGCATGCAGATTGTAAGCGGGGAAACCTACCGCCGCCAGGCCAGGAACATCGCGCGGCGGACCACGATAATACCCGCCCAGCGGGGGGAAATTTACGACCGGAATTTCAACCAGCCCATGGTACTCAATACCGATTCCTTCGCGGTCAGCATCATTCCCGCCGAGGTTCCCAGGGGCGAAATCCAGTCCGTGCTCAAGGAAACAGCCGGCCTTCTCAATTTGAGCGAAGACCAGATGGCCAGAAGGGTTCCGCCCCAGAATTATTACCTGTACCAGCCGGTGGAACTTGCCGCCAATGTTCCCTTCCAGACCATAGCGGCCCTGGCTGAACGGGTAGACGTACTCCCCGGCGTTTCCTGGCAGAGTAAGCCCATGCGTAACTATGTCGATTCCGGAAGCCTCTCTCATATCGTCGGCTATGTCGGGGATATTACCCGTGACGAACTGACCATGCTGTACAACATGGGCTATAACCAGGGGGATATTATAGGCAAGGCGGGCATAGAACGGCAGTACGACGAACTCCTGCGGGGCAGGGAGGGCAGGGAAATCCGCACGGTTGACGCCCAGGGAAGGGGCATAGCCGGAGACGCCAATATACGGGAGCCCGCCACGATGGGGAGAAACCTGGTCCTCACCATCGACAGGGACATACAGCTCCTGGCCGAAAAGGCCCTGGGAAGGCGCATGGGCGCCGTCGTGGTAACCAGGCCGGCCACCGGGGAAGTGCTCGCCATGGTTTCCTATCCCTGGTATGACCCCAATCTTTTTAACCGGAGCAATTCCTCAGGCGAATACCAGGCCCTTATCAACGATCCCAACAAACCGTTTCTTAACCGGGCCATCCAGTCCAGTTACCCTCCGGCGTCGGTCTTCAAAATACCTTTAAGCGCCGGCATACTCAACGAGGACGCCTTTCCCCAGGACAAGACCATTGAATGTCCCGGAGAGATACGTTACGGCGACCGGGACTGGCGCTGCCACATCAGGCGGCCGGGCCACGGCTACCTCAATCTCCAGCAGGCCCTTGCCCAGTCCTGCGACATTTATTTCTGGATAGCGGGAAGGGACTATCTGCGGGTGGAGCGCATCGTCGCCTATGCCAGGGAATTCGGCTTTGGCGAGGCCAGCGGCATAGACCTTCCCGGTGAAATATCGGGCTTTATCCCCACCCCCCAGTGGAAGGACCGGCGCTTCCATGAAAAATGGCTCGACGGCGACACCATGAATATGTCCATAGGCCAGGGCTATACCCTGGTAACGCCCATACAAATGGCCGGTATGGTATCCATGGTGGTCAACGACGGGGTAGTGTATAAGCCCTATCTGCTCAAGGAAGTGCGCGATCCCCTTACCGGCGCTGTCATCAGGACCACCCGGCCGGAAGTCCTGCACAGAAGCGATGACATAAGGAGCGAGGTGTACAGGACCCTGCGGCGGAACATGCGCTCGGTCATCAGCGAGGGAACCGCCCAGTATCCCCTGAACATCAGGGCGGTAGAAATAGCCGGCAAGACCGGCACGGGCGAAGTAGGGCTGGCCGACCGCTGGCATTCCTGGTTTGCCGCCTTTGCCCCCTATGAAACCGCCATCCCGGAAGAACGCGTCGTGGTGTCGGTTATCGTGGAAGCGGCCAACCAGTGGGAATGGTGGGCGCCCTATGCCTCGGCCATTATCTTCCAGGGCATCTTCGCCAATCAGAGCTACGAAGAAGCTGTCCAGGCCCTGGGCTTCCAGTATATCATGCCCGTACAGACAAGGCGGGAGTAAATGATACGGCTGCGGAATATACTGGATATAGACCTGCCGCTCTTTTTGAGTTCCCTGCTCCTTGCCTGTTTCGGCATACTCTTTATTTATTCGTCGGGGATTACCTCTACGCGGACCCTGGTTTCTTCCGAATACATACGCCAGATAGTGTGGGCTGTTTCCGGCATAGTCATCGCCCTCTTCATATCCATACTGGACTACAGGAGAATATACGATTTTTCGGGATACCTGTACCTTGCCATGCTGCTGCTCCTGGCGTACACGCTGTTTTTCGGACGCATGGTGCACGGCGCCAAGGCATGGATAGGCATAGGGAGTTTCGGCATACAGCCGTCGGAGTTCGCCAAAATCGCCACAATACTTGTACTGGCGCGGTATCTTGATTCCACGCGGCACGAACAAAACGAATTCAAGCGCTTTGTGATATCCTCGGTTCTGGTCTTTGTTCCCATGGGCATCATACTGCTCCAGCCCGACTTCGGCACGGCCCTGGTGTTTATCCCCATACTGCTGACCATGACATTTATAGCCGGGCTTTCGCTGCGTTATGTGCTTTTTACGGCGGCGTGCATCATTTTTACCGGCCTGCTTACGGTACTGCCGCTCTGGCATATCCACATACTGCGGGGCGCCTTTCCGTCGCTGATGATACTCTCCAACGCGCGCTTTATTGTCCTTGCCGGATTCTTTCTCATAACGGTGTTCGCTATTGCCCTGTACGGGTTTATGCGGTTCAAAAAACGGTATTTTTACTGGATAATTTATGTGTCGGGCATACTGACCGTGTCCCTGGGAGCCTCTTTCGCGTCGGGCAAGGTACTCCAGGACTACCAGATCATGAGGCTCATTGTTTTTCTGGACCCCAACGTGGACCCCAGGGGATCGGGCTGGCACATCATACAGTCCATTACCGCCATAGGTTCCGGGGGAGTGCTTGGCAAAGGGTATCTCCAGGGAACCCAGAGCCATTACCGTTTTCTTCCCCAGCAGAGTACGGATTTTATCTTTTCAATTTTTTCGGAAGAATGGGGGCTGATCGGAGGTCTCCTGGTTTTCGCCCTCTTTCTCACCATGCTGCTGAGGCTTGTGCGTATCATGCGCACGACTTCCGATCCCTTTGGTTCCTATATCGCCGCCGGTTTTGCCGCCGTGGTATCCTTTCACTTTATCGTCAATGTCGGCATGACCATGGGCATCATGCCCATCACCGGTATTCCCCTGCTCTTTATGTCCTACGGAGGCTCCGCCTTAATCAGCGCCATGACAGGCATAGGCCTTTCCCTCAGTATCTACAGCAGAAGGTTTCAGCATTAGCGGTATGGCTTTTCGTTTTGTTGATATTCAAAATGAACTGGGCGGAAAGCTCCTCGGCGCGGAAAAGCCCTCCCGTTATACCGGCGGCGAATACGGCACGCTGACCGATAGAAAGGCCATGGAAGAAAGCGTTCTCCGCGTGGCCGTGGCCTTTCCCGATCTGTACGAAATCGGCATGTCAAACCAGGCCCTGCGCATACTGTACAACGGCCTCAACCGCGTCGAGGGCATAGCCTGCGACCGGGTGTTTGCCCCCGCTCCTGATTTCGAGCTGCTCCTTGAGGAAAACGCCATTCCCCTTTACGGCCTTGACTCCGGCATCGCCCTTGGGAACCTTGACATACTCGGCGTTACCCTGGGTTATGAACTGGGCATCACCGGCCTTTTGAGCGTTCTTAAAAGCGGCCATATCCCCATCAGGGCATCTTCCCGCGCGGAACAGGACCCGCTGGTCATCATGGGCGGCCCCTGCGTTTCAAACCCCCTGCCCTATGTTCCTTTTGTGGACGCCTTCTGGATAGGGGAGGCCGAGGCCGGTTTTTTCGGGCTGTGCGCCGCACTGCGGGACGCGAAAAAATCAGGCAGGGGCGCGCTGCTTGAAATACTCGCGGCCCATCCTTCGGTATGGCTCAAGGGGAAAGCCGGGGCGAAGAGGGCGGTGGACTGGGATTTTGCCGCCGGGTCCGCGGGCGCGGCGGTGTTCCCGGTGCCGAGCATGAAGATAGTCCAGCATCACGGCGCCGTGGAAATAATGCGGGGCTGCCCCAACGGCTGCCGTTTCTGCCACGCGGGAATCTGGTACAGGCCCATGCGGCAGAAAAGCCTTGACCGGGCCGAAGCCGAGGCCGGGGCCTTTATCCGCTCGGGCGGCTACCGGGAAATAAGCCTCTCGTCCCTCTCGTCAGGGGACTACCGGGGCATAGGGAACCTTGTCTCGCTTCTTAACCGGCTCTACGGAAAGGCCCATATTTCCTTTCAGCTTCCCTCGTTAAAGGTATCGGGCTTTTCGCTTCCCCTTTTGAAAAGCGTTTCCGAGGTACGCAAAAGCGGCCTTACCTTTGCCGTCGAGACCCCCCTTGACGCATGGCAGCTTTCAATCAACAAGGAAGTAAGCCTTGACAGCGTAAGCGCCATACTCACCGAAGCAAAGCGCCAGGGGTTCAGGGGGGCCAAATTCTATTTTATGATCGGCCTGCCGCCCGCGGGTCTTTCCGGGGAAGGCATACCAGAGGAACAGGCTATCGTTGATTTCGTAATCGAGGTATTCCGCAGAACCGGCGTGCATTTCAGCGTGAATGTAGGGACTTTTATTCCCAAGGCCCATACGCCCTACCAGTGGTCGCCGCAGCTTGATATTGAAACGGCGGCAAAAAAACTCACCTATATACGGGACCGCCTCAAACCACGGGGCTTTAAGGTAGGCATACACGACCCCCTTGTTTCGGCTGTTGAAGGCATTTTTTCCCGGGGCGATGAAGGGGCGGGGGAGCTCGCCCTGGAGGCTTTTACCCGGGGCGCGAGGCTTGACGCCTGGACCGATTTTTTTAAGCGCGAACTGTGGCTGGACCTGATACGCGAAAACCCCGAAATGCCGGGCTGGGCGGCAAGGGACCTGGATGAAAAGCTCCCCTGGGATTTTATTGATCCGGGAACAGGCAAGGGCTTTTTGAAAAGAGAGTCTCTGCGTTCAAAAACCCATGAACTTACTTCACCATGTATGGAAAACTGCACTAATCCCTGCGGAATATGCAAGGGCGGCAATAAAATCGTCTATAATTTTATACATGATGAGAAAATACTTTATGATCCAGATTCAAGGGAACCTGATTCCTCTCAAGGCGCGGACGCCCCTGCTGCTTTCTCCGCCCTTCCTGATACTGCCGCAACCGGAGCGCACAAGCGGGACCCTGACACGCTGAGGATGCTCTTCAGCTTTTCAAAATCAGGCAGAGCGGTTTTTTTGTCCCATCTTTCCCTGGTTGAAGTTTTTTCCATGGCCTTTGTCCGCTCCGGCCTGCCGATACAGTACAGCCGGGGCTTTAACCCCCTGCCCCGGCTTGATATAGCTTCTCCCCTGTCCATAGGCATAGGCGCCCTGGCGGAAATCGCCTCCTCTGATCTTGACAAAGCCGTGGCCCCCGCTGTTTTCGCCTCGGCCCTCAACGCCGCGCTTCCCGACGGCATACGGATTACCAGGGCCGAACAATACCACATACCCGGCGGGCAAAAAAAATATTCTGTCTCGGCCCTGCTCTGGGGTTTTGAATACGGTGGAAAGAGAATCAAAAAAACCAATGAAAAATCCTACCGCGCGGAACAGGGCGGCGTCTACGGCCTTATACGGGACAGCGTATTGGCCGGAGAAGATGGAACGGATTATTTTGAACTGTACCGGAGACTGTACGGGAGGACTGTCCAAGGCTAGCCGCCTTTCCACTGCTGGTGGACAAGCTAAAACACTTACTTTAATCCAATTCCACCTGTCCGCTTCCCGATAAAAAAAGGCCCTCCTTGCGGAGGGTCCTTTGCCACCTCAGAGAATCGAACTCTAGACACAAGGATTTTCAGTCCTTTGCTCTACCAACTGAGCTAAGGTGGCGTAAGTCATTATATTGACGCATCTATACATACCATAAAAAAAACGGCGAGTCAAGCGGGTTTGGGCTGTTTTTGGCTTTTTTCAAAAAAGTATCGTAATTTAGCATTATTCCCCCTGCTCCAGCTTCTTCTTGGCTTTCTCTATCCGTTTGTCTCGCTGTCTTTTTCAACAACATCTTGCTGAACCTGGGTATCCGGTATTTCTTCCGGTTTGGAAATCTCATTGTCTTGAGGCGCCGTGCTGCTTTTTTCTTTTACCCGTTCCAATTTTTTGTATATTTTATCAATATCTTTTTTTGCTTTTTTTGATTCCTCAGAATCTATTATTTCTCTTTTGATAATATCGTTCATGATAATGTCCGCGATTTCCTGTTCGCTGATTTTTACATCGTCAAATAATTTCTTCATTGTTCTGCGAATTAACACATAAACATCTGGGCTATTTAACAGGCATCCTATTATGAATTTATTCTTTACCTGAATATTTGAATAGAAATCCTCTATGCTTGATTTTTCCTGCCCATCCTTACTAATTACAAAGAGCGCTTCAAGCTCTTTATCTGTTTTGGAATTAATCGTCAACAGATTGAATTCCGATATAAGTTCTTTGTCAATCGGTTTTCCGAATTTGATTTTATAAAGCATCCATGTTTCGGCGTTGGTTAATAATACCCAGTTCACACCCGCGTTTGCGCCGTAATCCAGGGCCTGTTTTATATGACTATCGTTTAAGACAACGGAAATAGCTTTAACTTCAATAAGAAATTTTATCTTTTTATGGCTATCGAGAATCGCCAAATCGCAATAGGTCCCCCTGATAGCGTATTCGGATGTTATGTCGGCGTATTTATCATACCCGAAAATATCTTGCAGCATATCGGTTATCACGGTAACAGTATCAGATTCATTAGCATCTTTTTTCTTGATTTGGGCAATAACTCCCTGATATTTTTTGAGATTTTCATTGATCCTTTTGGCAAACTTGGCTGGTATGTTCATAGCGTTCACTCCTTTTCTATAAAAATTTCTCAGCTAACCTTTCCCGCCACTACAGGCATGACATACTTCCGTTGTCAGGAGGATATTTCCTTCATGTGTTCCCCCAGGAAAAATTCAAGCGATGATCTTGAAAGACTTCGGAAATGCAAATCATAAAGAAAATCGTAAAAACTATCTCTGCTTTTATGTATATCGAGATAATAATTAAACACTTTCAAGGATGAAAGACAGAGGAGGTAGGATACATATTCATTATGAAATTCAAAAGCAACACCTAGCTCCCTTATGGGGTTATTTCTATCGGGATAAATGGCAAATGGTTTTAATACGCAAGCCAATACAAAAGAGCGGCCAGTTGTCTATGGATATATGGACTGCATGAATCTATTTTTAATCCGTAATCGGAAAATTGGGCAAGCTGATTCTTTTGTGTTTCTGTTAGAACCCCAAGAATTTGTAAATGTTCGATTTTACCCGAAAGACGCAACTCACCAAAAATATCACGGGAGTACCGGGCAAGAGCCTGAGCAAGAAGATATTCATTACACTCTATCCTCCCCGGATTGATTTTAGCATCAGCAATAATAGTCGTATAAATTTGTTTCAAAACTGATAAGAAAGTATCGATAATCTCATTTCTGTCATTAGACTGGAGACTTCCGTCAGGATTAAATATATATGAATAATCAGGGTTTTGCTTATAAATAAAATCCTTTAAGACAATATCAGTTAGCTTTAGGGCCACGGCTATCCCCCAGGGTTCCAGACATTTCGTTAGCAACAAATTCGATGATTTCATCATTAGTCTGTTCTACCCGGCGGACATCCGTGGTTATAGACTCTTTGGGATTCTTTTTCTGCGCATAAAGAGAAACCGTTGGAAAAAGCGATTTATCCATAAGGTCGATTTTTCTTTCATAAGCCATGTATTTGCCCCCTTCCTAAATAAAGCAACGGGCTATTAATCACATCGCGGTCTATCTTATCTATATTTGAGTATAGTCCATTATACTCAAATATTCACAAAAGACAAGCTCTTTTTTACTAATTTTTGACTTTTTGGCACTATTTTGACTTTTTGTGAACATTATGGGGTTTTTGGTTCAGCCTAGCCCACCCTCAGTTTCACGAATTCCCCCTGAATTTCGTAGTCAGAGGAATCAACTTCAATAGTCTTTCCGCTCCCGTCTTCCGGCTCTTCGGCCCGGCGCATGACAATAAAGTCGCCGTCCTTAATTCCGGCCTTAGTCATGGAGGTTCCCTTGACTTCTATCGAGAAGTACCTGGTTTTATCCCCTTTGAGGAGGGGTTCGGGGATAGGAATAACCAAATTCGGGGGTATGTTTATGGGGCGGCCGGCCGCTACTTTGCCGTAATCAGGCTAAAACATTGGGAAGTAAATATCGTAAGAGGCGGTGGCAATACCGTCTGCCGCAGAACTGGTTGTTTCGACACGGGTACCATCTACAGAGATGCTTACCGTTACTGTTCCTGATGGATGATTTTTATTTTTGGCGGAAATATACGCCTCAAAAAGATCATCCCTGTAACCCTTAACAGTAAATGATTCAGACCAAGACCCAGACTCAGGAAGAATTTCATCATAAAGATATTTGGTGCTTAGTCCGGAATTTCTCATGGTTATATCTACCGTTAAGCCGGCGCCGGTAACTTCATATTTTATGGTGCGTGATTTTGGGCTCCTTTCTTCTGTTATTTCACATGCCGCGAAGAATAGAAAAAAGACCATACAGAGCATAATGATTTTTTTCATGCTTTCTGAAAATTGTAGCACCGTATGCGCCTTTGTCAACAGCAAGTTCACCATACAACCGTTTAGGCCGGTTCTATGCTTCCCGTTCAAGAAAGCCGGAATTCGTGGCTATGCGCACGGCGTCGGCCCGGTTCATGGCGCCGAGTTTGTTGTAGATGCTTTTGATGACGCTTTTTACGGTATTGATGGAGATATCCCCTTCCACGGCGATTTCTTCCCTGGCGAGTCCCTGGGAGAGGCTTTTGAGGACCGAAAGTTCCTGGTAGGAAAGGGATTCCGAGGGGACCGCGCTCCGCCGGTTATCCAGAAACCGGTATTCTTTCATGACGATGACCAGGCGTTTCGCGTAGGCCGATGCGGAAAAGTGTAGGCGTTCAAGGGTTTTTTTGTTTATCCGCGCGGAGCCTGATTTCAGCATGGCGCCGGTGAGGGCCCGCATGTCTTTGCCCTGTTCGGTAAAGGGCATATAAAAACCGTTGGGCCGCGCTTCTTCCCAGGCTTCTTCCAGAGCGGAAAAACTCTCTTCTTGGTCGCCCAGTCTGTACCGGCACAGGGCCTCAAGGACTTTTATTTCGATTCTCCCCAGATTATAGGCCCTGGGGCCGAATCTGTTTTCCCCGCTCTGGAGAACCGCCAGGGCGGCCGGGTATTCCCGCGCGGCAAAATGGTATTTGGCCTTGACCAGGAGTCCGGGGCCGTAGGCCATGGAATTGAGGTCGCTTTTCTCAAGGTCGTTTTTGAGCCAGGCGGCCAGGCGGCCTATCTGTATATAAAACCAGCTTGTGGTGATGTCAAAACAGGTGTAGCGGTTTACAAAATCTTCCTTGTCAAGCTGGGCGAGAAACTGTTCCCTGAGCCGGGAAAGTTCCCGGCTGTTCCCCCGGTTAAGGTATACCCGCATGAGGTAAAACAGGGCCCTGTTTTCGATTTCGTACTGGTTTTTCCGCCGCGCCTTGACCGCCGCGGTGAGCAGGCATTCTTCGGCCCGGTACAGGTCCGATCTGAAAAAAGCCAGTTCCCCCCGGGCAAGGTCGTCCATGCCGTAACGGCAGCCTCCCAGGGCGCTTTCAAGATGGGGTATGGTTTTTGCGAGAGCTTCTATGTACCGTTCCATCTCCCCTTTTTCCGCCGAATTAACCCTGCATATATAGGACCCAAGGGAAGCCACGGTGAGGGGAGGGGAAAAATCCCGCTCGCGGTATTGGGCGTGAAAAGCGGCTTTTTCAAAATTTGAAATATAATCGTAATCCCCGGTATAGGTGCCCGCGAGCACGCGGACAAAGCCCAGGTTGATATAACAGCCGGACAGTATCTGGTGTACCCGGGGGCAGGGGGGCCGCTCTTCCAGCGAGGAAATGACGACGGAAAGTTCCTCCTCCGCCTTTTCCAGCATCTCCATGGAGGTATACAGCCATGCCCGTATCAGGTACAGTTCGGGATTTTCCCCGTAGACCCGCCTGGGCGTCCTTTCCATAATGGCGAGGAGGGGCCTGGCGCTGGCGGCGGGGATGAGGGGCGTAAACTCCGTATACATCATGGCGATGATTTCGTTGTAGTTTCCCGCTTTTTCATAATAATGAATGGCGTTTATCTTCTGCCTGTTGGCGGCGCACCACCGCGCGGCCTTGAGCCACACGTCCTTTTTTTCCTCCGGTGAAAGTTCCCCGCTGAGGCTTCCCAGGTATTCAAGAAGCAGCGGATGAATCTGATAGGACCCGGTATAGGAATCGAGGCGTATGAAGGAGCCGATTTTTTCCAGGGCGGCAATGAGGCTTGAGTCTCCTATCTCGGAGAGAAGTTCTTCGGGGTGCCGCTCCAGAAACACAAGTTTGATGAGGAACTGCCGCAGGGGCATCTGTATTTCGGCCATGATTTCGCTCTCGATAAGCCGCCACACATTGGACTTGAAGGCCCGGGGTATGTACTGGGTTTCCGGGGCCTGGCGCCGCAGGGTCTGGGCGGCCAGGTATATGGCAAAGGCCCAGCCTTCGGTATCCCGGTAAATGGAATCGGCTGTTCCGGGACCGGGCCGTATGTTCTGGATATAAAAATATTCAAGCATTTCCGCCCGGCTGAACCGGAGTTCTTCTTCAGTTATGGCGGTGATAAGGCCCTTTGACTCATAGGCCATGAGGTTGATGGGCAGGCCGGTGCGGGAGATGAGTACGGCGGTAACGCCGGAAAAGGCCGCCGTGGCGCAGTGTTCAATAAAGCGGAGTATTTCCTTGTTATGAATGAGGTGTACATCGTCAAAAACAAGCACGTGCTTTCTGTCGCGTCCCAGATTCTGGAGGTGGATACGCAGGTAGTTGATAAACTGCCGTTCCGCCGGGGGGAATTCAACGGCGCCCATGGCAAGGCCCGTGTCGTAGTGGAGCATCCCCACGGCCGCCGTAAGGTCTTCCCAGAAGCGCTCGGCTATATTGTCCCGCTCGGTAAGGAGCATCCAGGTAACCGGGATTCCTTTCTTGTGAACAAACGAGTGCACGGCGCGGGTTTTTCCGTATCCGGCCCCGGCGACAACAGTAATTATAGGGCGGTGAACGGCCTTGTCCAGGAGGTTGTTTATCCGCTGCCGTTCCAGGTAAAGCTGTCCGTCCGCAAGGGGGCCGGTGAAAAATCCTGTGCTGTCCATATACTATCCCCGTCCGCGAAATTATTAGGAAACATAGTAGTGGAAAAGCATGGAAAAAATCCCCTCATATCAGGGTAAATTCACGAAAAAAATCATTAAAAGAGCATAAATCGGTTTTTTACCCTTCAATTTTTAATTATTTTCATATAGTATTTCAATCGAGGATATGAAAAACCAAGGGATCTATACTATTGCCTGGATTTCCCGCGCCGCGGATATAAATGTTGAAGGGGCCCGTACTTTTTTCCTGGGCTGCCTTGCCGGGCTGCTGCTGCTTTCCGCCGCCTGCCTGTTCCGCCGGGGAATTTCCTCCCGGCCCGCTGCCGGAAAGGCCGCCGGCCGGCTGAGGATTATCAGCGCGGCCGCCCAGTTTGTCGCGGTCCTTGGTTTTTTTGCCGCCTTTTTTGGCTTTACCGGCCTGGGTTCCCTATTTTGTTTTACCGGCCTGTTTCTGTTTTTTCTTTGTTCATTTAACCTGCTTTCCTGGCATCTCGGGGGGAGGGGAGCCTCGCGGAAAGAAAACGCGCTTCTTGTTTTTTTAAGCATCGTTCCCTTTCCGGCGGTCCTGCTTTCCGGGAGGCCGGTCAACGGCTTTGCCGCGGCGGCCCTTGGCTGCGAACTTTTCCTTGCCCTGTTTCGCCAGTACCGGTACAGGGGAGGGCGGAAAAAACCGGGGCCAAGCTATATCTATCTTTCGGTATGTATATTCTTTACCGGCCTTTCCCTTCTTTCAGGCTATACCCTTTTAGGCGTCCTGTTCTGGACCATGTCATGGTTTCTGTGGAACTGCCTTGACCTTAAAGGTTCTTACAACCAGAAGCCGGACGCCGTGCCTGACGCGGTACCTGACGCCGCGCCTGACGCCGCGTTTTCCCCCGCCGAGCCTCTTGCCGCGCCCCTTGCCGAAGACGCGATTGAAATGCCCCTGGATTTTGACGACAAGGAAAAGAAAATCACCCCTGAGGATTCCGATGAGTACAGTCCCTTTGTACCCCAGGCCTTTCTTAAAATATTGAACCGTGTCTCCGTCGCCGACCTTAAACTGGGGGACCATGTTGAAAAAGAGATGACCATTTTCTTTTCCGACATCAGGCAGTTTTCAGCCCTGATGGAAAACCTCTCCACCGAGGAGAGTTTCAAATTCATCAATTCCTATCTTTCCCGCATTGTTCCCATTATCAGCGCGAACGGGGGCTTTGTGGACAAGTACATAGGCGACGCCATCATGGCCCTCTTTCCCCAGAACAACGGCGCGGACCAGGCCGTGCGCTCGGCCATAGAGATTCAGAAAAAGATACTTGAATACAACGGCCACCGGGCAAATATGGGCTACAGGCCCCTTTCCATGGGCATAGGCATACATACGGGCCCCCTTATGATAGGCGTTGTGGGCGTCGAGGACCGCATGCAGAGTACGGTTATTTCCGACGCGGTAAACCTGGCGAGCCGCATCGAGGGCATGTGCAAGGCCTACAATGTATCGCTGGTTATTTCCGGAGATACCTTTAAGCAGCTTGAAAATCCGGGCGCGTATATGTACCGCTATCTCGGCGCGGTAAAGCTGCGGGGCAAGAGTACGCCCATACCTTTCTACGAAATACTCGACGCCGTAACTCCCGACATCCTTGAACTCAAGATGAAGGCGAACCGCTTCTTTGAGGAAGGGATGATGAGTTTCAGAAAAAAGAAATACTCGGAAGCCCTGCTGAACTTCCGCAAGGTCCTGGAACTTCTCCCGGAAGACGGCGCCACCCTTGCCTATATGGGCCAGTGTATGGCCAAACTGGATGACCCGGCCGGTCCCGGCAGGGTGAATTCCCTATAATTGCGGAAAACAGAAAAATCCTGTATTGTATACGCATGCTTAAAATAGCCCTGACCGGAGGGGGAACCGGAGGACATATCTATCCCGGTATAGCCGTGGCCGAGGCCCTTAAAACCGCGGATTCCGGGATGACGGTCTTTTGGATAGGTTCCCGTAACGGCATGGACAGGTCCATTGTTGAGGAAGCGGGCATTTCCTTTTACGGCGTTCCAGCCGGAAAACTCCGCCGCTATGTTACCCTTAAAAACGTTCCCGACATGTTCAGGGTTCTTGCGGGCTTTTTTGCCTCCCGCCGTATATTAAAAAAAGAAAGGCCCTCGGCGCTCTTTTCCAAGGGCGGTTTTGTGAGCGTGGCTCCCTGCGCCGCTGCCCGGTCCCTGGGGATTCCGGTCTTTACCCACGAGTCGGATCTGAGTCCGGGACTGGCGACACGGATAAACGCCCGCTTTGCCAGGGTAATTTTTACCGCCTACGGCGAAACCGCGCGCCGCCTTGGAAAATACGCCTCCCGGGTAAAAGTATCGGGCAATCCCGTGCGCGGGGCCTTTTTCAAGGCCGACCGGGAAACAGGGCGGGCCTTTCTCGGCCTCGCAAACAAAAAGCCCGTACTGCTTGTTCTTGGGGGAAGCCAGGGCGCCCTGGAAATCAACGAACTGGTCGCCGCGTGGCTGCCCGGCCTTGTGTCCCGTTTTACCGTGGTGCATCAGACGGGAAACAAATGGGAGGCCCCGGCCGCTACGGAAAGCTACAGGCCCTGCCAGTACCTTAACCGGGAAATGCCCCATGTGCTTGCCGCGTCAGACCTGGTCCTCGGCAGGAGCGGCGCGGGCACTCTCTGGGAATGCGCTGTCCTGGGCAGGCCCATGGTTCTCATACCCTTGCGGGGAAGGGGAACCAGGGGCGATCAGGTGGAAAACGCCGAAGTGTTCAGAAAGGCCGGCGCCGCCATAGTTCTTTCTCCCGAAGAGCTGCGGAACGGGCAGGGCCTTTCCCGCGTACTCGCCCTCGCGGACGACGCCGGAAAGCTGGCCGCCATGGCCGCCTGTTCCGAGGAAACGGGCAGGACCAGCGCGGCCTCTTGTATCGCCGAAACCATGGTACATTCCATAGGCGGGAGCGCGTCATGAGTTTTACGGTTCTGGATTTTATTTTTGCCGGCCTCCTTGCCATCATCATCATACGCTGTACCCTGCGGGGACTCATAGAGGAAGTGATGTCCATGGCCGCCCTGCTTCTCAGCATTACCGGCGCTTTTTTTCTCTACCGGGGCGGAGCCGCCTTTGTAAGGAATTCCCTTGCCATGCGTTTCATTCCCGAAATACTTTCCTTTGTGGGCATCTTCGTACTCATCTTCATACTGGTTAAGATAGTCGAATATATGCTCAGGGATATAATCATACGCATCAGCCTTGTCTGGCTGGACCGGCTTTTGGGTTTTATTTTCGGTTTTGTTGAAGGTTTTGCCGTTATTTCAATTTTGATTTTTATTATATATGTCCAGCCTGTTTTTAGGACCGGCGAACTGCTGGAAAGCAGTTTTTTCGCCAGGCACCTCATTCCGCTTATCGGCGCTTTCAGGGAATTCCTGATGCGCCGAGCGGCCTGAGCGGGGAAACGATGTTTGAGAACATACTTGGCCAGGAGATAACAAACCAGCTTATCCGGGATATTGAAGGGGAAAAACTCGCCCCTTCAATACTTTTTGCCGGGCCCGAGGCGTCGGGAAAGGGCAGCGCCGCCCTGGAACTTGGCCGCGTCCTTTCCTGCAGCGAAAACGGAAGCTGGAACTGCCTCTGCCCTTCCTGCGCTTCCCACCGCCATCTCGGCAGCCAGGACATGCTGGTCCTGGGTTCCAAACCCTTCTCGGCTGAAATCGCCGCGTGCAGGCACAGCCTCGCAAAGGACCGCGCCAACAGTTCAACGCGGCTTCTGTTCATACGGGCCGTGCGGAAGCTCCTTCTCCGTTTTTCCCCCGTACTCTGGGAAGGGGACTCCAAGCTGAAAAAAATTAACGGCGTCCTTCTTGACCTGGACGAAAAACTTGAGGATTTCTCCCGGTCGCCTGAAGACGGGGCGCTTTTGGTCCTTGCCGATACCGTGCTTTCCCTTGCCGTTGATCTTGAAGCCGAAGGCGTCAGCGGACGCATACCTGTTGACCTGATACGGCGGGCCGCTTACTGGAGCCGTCTCGCGCCCGGAGGCAAAAGAAAAATTCTCATCATCGAGAACGCCGACCGCATGCAGGAAGGGGCCAGAAATTCACTGCTTAAAATTCTTGAAGAACCGCCGCCCTACCTTGTCATCGTACTCTGCGCGGTGCGCGAGGGAGACCTGCTCCCCACCATACGCTCGCGGCTCAGGGTGTACCGTTTTGTCCGGCGCGAAAAGGCCGTGGAAGAAGAAGTGCTGCGCAGGGTATTCAGGGACAAAGACGGCGTATTGCCGGGAACGCTCACGGACTACCTTAACGCCTTTATTCCCCCTTCCGAAGAAGAACTCCTTCCCCTGGCGGCGTGGTTCGCCGCGTCCTTCGCGGCCGGGGCTTTTTCCTCCCGGCGGGAACGGGACGGCGTTTCCCCGGTGCTGCTGGCCCTGGGAAAATACGCAAGCCCCCTGGCCGAAGAGGGCGGGCTTGGCCGTCCCGTTGACATGGGAGAGCTTATCGGCGAACTCATGAAACGTGCCGGCAGGTTCAAGGTACGGGGCCTTTTTGGCCGTTTTCTTGCCCGGCTTTTGTTCCTTATTTCAGGCGCGCTTAGGGACGGCGGACCCGAGGCTCTTGTGTTCCGCGAGTATGCCTTAAAAAGAATCAGCGACGCGGGAAACGCCCACATGGTGTATAACCAGAATCCTTCCCTGGCGCTGGAACGGCTCTTTGTGGAATTAAAAGAGGGGCTCGTCTCCTGCCCGGTGTTTCCCCCGGGGCCCGTCCTGCGTTCAGGCGGGCAGTGAGGATATATGCGGTATTTTATTGAGCGGGCGCTGAAAAAACTTGCCAAACTTACCAGGGACCAGGTTGAAGAACTGCTCATCCAGTCCGCCGGAGAAATAGACCGGCTCGAAACCGTGATGAATTCCCTTACCGAAGGGGTCCTTGTCTGCGACCAGAACCACAACCTCATCCTGACCAATAAATACGCCGAACATTACCTGCCCATAGGCGCCTATGAGCCCGGAGGCCAGCCTGTATGGGCCTCTGTCCGGGACGATACAATAGCCGAATTCCTTGAGCATACCCTGCGAAACGGCGACAAGGCCCTGGACAGGGAATTTACTGTCGAGATAAAAGGCATACGCCGCCTTTTGAGCGTCAGCGTGCTTCCCCTGGTCAAGGACGGCCATGTTACCGGTTCGCTGGTTCATGTGCAGGAAATCACTGAACGCAAAACGCGGGAAGCCCGGCTCCGCAGGGCGGAAAATCTGGCGAGCCTTACCACCCTTGCCGCGGGAGTCGCCCATGAAATAAAAAACCCCCTCGGTTCAATATCGATTCATATACAGCTCATCCAGAAAGCCATCAAAAAACTTCCCCGGAACCAGAGGGGTGTTCTCGACAAGTACCTCAGCGTGGTGAACGAGGAAATAGACAGGCTCAACCATATCGTTGTTGATTTTCTCTTCGCGGTCAGGCCCATGAACATTGAGGTCAGGGAAGGGGACATCAACGCCCTCATACAGGACCTCGTGGATTTTGTCCGCTTTGAGCTTGAAGCGGCCCATATCGAGACAAGGCTTGACCTTGCCGGGGACCTCGCTTCAATAGAATTCGACGAGCGTTATATGAAACAGGCCCTCCTTAACCTTATCAAAAACGCCATGGCCGCCATGGACAGCGGCGGGGTGCTTTCCATAAAAACCGAAGCGTCGGAGAGCGAAGTGTACATACATATCAGCGATACCGGTGTAGGGATACCCGAGGAAAATCTTTCCAAGATTTTCGAACCCTATTATACCACTAAAGAAAGCGGTTCGGGCCTGGGGCTTACCCTGGTGTTCAAAATCATAAAGGAACACCAGGGCGAAATAACGGTAAATTCAAAAGAAGGGAAGGGGACTAGTTTCCAGATTACGCTGCCCCTGCCCAGAACAACGACCAGGCTCATTTCCTATACCAGGGATACGGCCGGAGAGGATGGTGTTTGATGCGCTTCAGACTGCTTGTAGCCGATGACGAAAAAAACATACGCGAAGGACTGGCCGACGCGCTGCGTATGGACGGCCATGATGTGGTTACTTCCCGGGACGGAGAGGAAGCGTGGAAGCGTTTTGAAAAAGGCGACATTGACCTTGTGATCACCGACCTTAAAATGCCCGGCCTTTCCGGAGAAGAACTGCTCCGCCGCATAGGGGCGGAAACTCCCGGCGTTCCTGTCATCGTACTTACCGGCCACGGTACTGTCGAGAACGCCGTAGACGCCATGCGAAACGGCGCCTATGACTTTCTCACCAAGCCCGTGAACCTTGACCGCCTTTCGCTTCTTGTCAAACGGGCCCTCGCCAACCGGGAACTTGCCATACAGCACCACCGCCTGGAAGAAGAGCTGGAGCGGGAAAAGCATTTTAAGGCCATGATAGGCTCAAGCCTTCCCATGCGCCGGGTTTTTGATACCATAAACCGCGCCGCGCCGACCAGGGCGTCCATACTCATCACCGGAGAATCGGGAGTGGGCAAGGAACTTGTGGCCAACGCCATTCATGAACTTTCGCCCAGGGCTCTAGGCCCCCTTGTCAAGGTTCATTGCGCGGCGCTGGCCGCGAGCCTCCTGGAAAGCGAACTCTTTGGCCATGAAAAGGGCGCGTTTACCGGCGCCGTCGCCCGCAAGAGAGGCCGCTTTGAGCTTGCCAACGAGGGAACCCTCTTTCTTGACGAAATAGGCGATATAGACCAGAACATACAGATAAAGCTCCTCAGGGTGCTGCAGGAAAGGCAGTTCGAGCGGGTAGGGGGAGAAGAAACCATTGACGTGGACGTGCGCATCATCGCGGCGACCAACAGAGACCTCAAGGCGGATATCGAAAAAGGGAATTTTCGCGAGGACCTTTACTACCGCCTCAACGTGGTCAACATACAGGTCCCGCCGCTCAGGGAAAGAAAGGACGACCTGCCCCTCCTTATAAGCGCCTTCCTCAGGGAATGCGCCGAAGAAAACGGCAAGAACGTTACCGGCATAGACGACAAGGCCCGGTCAAGACTCTACGCCTATGGCTGGCCGGGCAATGTGCGGGAACTGCGCAACTGCATAGAAAGCGCCCTGGTTATGTGCAAGGGAAACATCATCACCCTGGGGGATCTTCCCCCGACCCTGCAGGTCAATATCGAAGACGGCTGGATACGCATCCCCCTTGGTTCAACCATGGAAGAGGCTGAGAAGATTATCATACGGAATACCCTGGCCGCCCAGAAAGGCAACAAAAGCAGGGCCGCGGAAGTCCTCGCCATAGGCCGCAAAACCCTGCACCGCAAACTTTCAGGTGAGGACGCGGAAGATGAAGAAGAAAGCAGAAACAATAAGCGCCCAAATGATGACTGAGGACTCTTTAAGGAAAAGCCCAATTTCCGTTAGTCTGTTTCGGCGACGAGTTCAATCTCGACCAGTACATTCCGGGGAAGCGCCTTTACCGCGACGCAGGACCTGGCCGGTTTATTGACAAAGTACTCGGCGTAAATCCCGTTAAAGACCGAAAAATCATCCATGTTCACAAGAAAACAGGTGGTTTTTATCACCCGTTCAAAAGACGTGCCGGCAGCCTCCAGCACGGCCCGCAGATTGTTCATAACCTGCCTGGTCTGCTCGGCAACCGTGGTTCCGCTAACTTCTCCGGTACGGGGATCAAGGGGTATCTGGCCCGACGTAAAAAGAAGTTTTCCGCTGACCAGGGCCTGGGAATAAGGGCCTATTGCCGCCGGGGCTTTTTCAGTAACGATTATCCTGCTCATAACAAAAATATAGCAGACCGGTGTTTACCACGTCAACCGGCTGAACGGAAACAGTTTTGGAGTGCCCACACCCACATCCCGACTTTTAAGTAGACAGAATCTTCATTATGGACAGTACCGGAAACCCTATATTTCCAGCACAATCACATTATTTTCCCGGACTACACTCTGCAAAAAAAGATTTTTCAGCTATATCACAATCACCCTAATCGGGAAGCCGCAATATGCCCAAAAATGTCGGGCGTGAATATATTGAATTAAAGTTTTGGTCCATGCCCCTGGCGGCGATGTACAGGGAAACATAGGCATAC
>JAISCK010000059.1 GCA_031265635.1 Spirochaetaceae bacterium | reverse complement strand
TGTTCTTCTCTGGCTGTGCCGGCGCCCCGCCGGCCGGAAGGGAAGGCGGCAACATTTCCGTGCCGGAGGCCGTAAACGGCCCGGCCGGTTCCGGCGTGATGAAGCCCGCCTGGGTTGATTCCACGGACGCGGTGTATGACCGGAATTCCTATGTGGCGGGGGTAGGGACGGGTAGGGACCGGGCCGGAGCGGAGCAAAGCGCCTTTGCCGCCCTGTCGTCGATTTTCCGCCAGTCCCTCCAGGCGGATCAGACCATAAGTGTTTCATACCAGGAGGCGGTTAGAAACGGGCTCACCGAAAGCTGGACCGAAAACACCTCGGTGGAAAACGCCATAAAAACCTCCACCGCCATGGATCTGGTAGGGGCGGAAATCAGGGATGTGTGGAACGACGGCGTAACCTTCTACGCCGTGGCGGTTATGGAGAAAGCGCGGACAGCCCGGCTTTATACCCAGATGATCCAGGACAACCGGAAGATAATCGACGCTTTGACCGGTATTCCCGCCTCGGACAGAAACAGCATGGACGGCCTTGCCCGGTTTCAGTTTGCCATGGTGATCGCGGACGCAAACCAGGTTTTTGCCAATGTACTGTCCGTCATCGGCGCGCCGGTTCCTGAGGGCCTCCGGCATCCTGACGATTACCGTCTGGAGGCGTTAGACATCATAAAGAACATTCCCGTATTGGTAACCGTGGAGAACGACAGGGAGAACCGTGTCCGCAACGCTTTTGCATCGGCCCTTTCCTCCGCGGGTTTCAGAACCGGTGGAAACAATTCCCGGTATCAACTTCGGGCACGGCTCTCCCTTTCCGAGGTCGAACTGCCTACCCAGACCAACAAGTTCATCCGCTATAGTATAGAAGGAAACTTTGTGGACTCCGCCACGGCGGAAATTCTGTTCCCCTACAGCATCGTGGATAGGGAGGGCCACCCTGTCCTTTCGGAAGCGGAAGCCAGGGCGGTGCGGGCCGCGGAAAATAAAATCAGGGAAGAATACACCCAATCTCTATCGGCGTATCTTTCCCAACTCATTCCCCAAAGGTAAGGGTTCCCGGAATGCGAAAAAAGTATATTTTTCCGGTGTTGTTATTTTTTTCATGTATGATTAACGCTTGTTCAAGCCCGCCATCGTCCCCGAAAAGCGGCATCCCCGGCCCGGTGAGTTTTTGGAATTCAGCGCCAACCGGGGATCTGGTTTTTATCGGCGGGGCAGGTTTACGTTCCAACCGGGACGAGTCCATCGACCTGGCCCTTCGGGACATTGCCCGGAAAATATCGATCTTTCACGAAGTGGAAGGGGAATTTGTTTCGCATAACAAAACCGGCTCCAGCTTTTTTGACTATACCTCGGACACCAGGTCTTCCATTACATTTAACGAAGATTACTTGGGCTTTACGGAAAATCTGGAGTATGATCCCGTTGCCGATGTTATGCGGATTGACAACACAATCTTTGTCCGGGCGCGGTTCAGGAGCCCGGAGAGCCTTCATATAGACTATCAGCTTCCCCCGGCGGAGGGGAGGCCGGTCTGGGTCGATAACCCCCCGGCGGAAATTTCCGGGTATTGTGTGGGCATAGGGTATGCCGGACGCCGGGCAAGAGTCCAGGACACGGTAAACGCATCCTTCGAGGCGGCTGTTTTTTCTATCATCAGGGCAGTTTTCAGCCAGGTTTCCGCGGACGCCATGAACTACCGGGGAGACGGAACTTTTGAGTACCGTTCCGTCAGCGATGCTGCCGTAAGCGCCAGGGGCAGACTGAACGGCTTTTATGTTCTGGACACCTGGATAGACCCGTCAAACATGGGCGTATGGACCCTGGCCATAGCCCGCTCCGGCGGGGGCTCATAACGGCCGCCCGGTCCGGGCAGCCCTTTTTTTGCTATTGTCTGGGGAGCGCGGTGTGCCGTATACCCAGGCCCTTCCTTCCTTACCGGTTCTTTCGATAAGATTCAGTTTGGCAAGGACATAGACCGCTTTACGGGCCGTTGTTTCGTTTATGCCCGCGATTTTGGCAAGCTGTTTGACGGTAAAATTCCCCTTTAGTTCCGGCGGTATAAAGCGCCTGTACGACGAAATCCCCGAAAGGCTTAAGGTTTCGTGAAACTCAAGCAGGCTTCTGTTCACGATGCTCACCCCCCTGCGCCGCCAGGACCCTTTGCCGTCCTGTACGCGGCGCTCGGCCGCGTCTACCAGGGCAAGCTCTATGCGCAGGTTTGAAAGGGAAGGGAGCAGGGGGGCGTGGATGAGTTCGTTAAAAATGTCCCAGAAACTGCCCTTCCTGGGGCTTTTGCGCCGCCGTATCAGCGTTTCTTTGGTATCGTACAGTTCAATAAAACAGGTTTTTATTACCGGATAGACAATAACAAGTTTTGCCTCCCTGCTCAGGCTTTCAGCCTTCCTGTAAATTGCCGCGAAATTGGAGGTCTGTACCTCAATAATGGTTCCTGAGGCGTCTATGCCGTCGCAGACAAAGCCCTTGTGCGCTACCTCCGTACTTCCCCCCGCGCCGGTATAACGGATTTTAAGCGCTTCATGAAGGGACGTTTCCCTGCGGGTGCCTATGCTGTTTGGCAGGACCCTTGGGATTTTGGCGGGGCCCATCAGCGTCTCCCCAGGTAGGGGAGCAGTTCATCGGCGCTGAGCTGTTCAAGAAAGTGCAGGGTTTGGCTGCCGCCCCGGTCTTCCTTGACTTTTATGCGTTCTACCCTGAATGCGATCATTTTGTTGGTCGGCAGGGGAAGTTCCAGTTCCCTGCCGTTAATGTCAACCAGGGCGTTTACCGTAAGCCGCCCCGGTATTTCCTGGGTATCTCCTTCGGGAAACACGATGAAATATTCATTGATGGTCATGGGTTTAAGCATAGCCCAAATCGCCGACAGGTAAAAGCTGGGGGCCGGCATGGTCATATACTAAACAAATGTATAGGAGTAAAGATATTTTTTTTACTATTTATAATACTTTCTTTGAGAATTCTGTTGACGAAGGAATTCTATGTGTAATAATGTATTTATGTGGATAAAAATGGGAGAAAGTTGGATAAAGTGGTATGAATTATCTAACCGGAAAGTACACCAATACTCTTGACGACAAGGGCCGCCTCAGCCTGCCGTCCCGCCTCAGGGCGGAACTCTCGGAAAACGTTCTTGTAGTCAAAGAGGGCGAGGACCACTGCCTCTGGGCCTATCCGCCCGACCAATGGAAGCTGCTTTCCCAAACCATCATCGAGTCCACCAACCCCCTGCTGCCTGAGGACAGGCTTATAAGGCGGCGTTTTCTGGGCAGCGCCCAGGAACTTGAGATAGACAAGGCGGGCCGCGTGTCCCTGCCCCAGGCTCTCAGGGAATCAGCCTCCCTTTGCCGGGACTGCGTGATTCTCGGCCAGAACGACTATATAGAAATTTGGGACGCCAAAGAGTATGAGGGTTATGTGGAATCAAGCCAGGGAGCGTACCAGGCGGCCCTCGAAAAGCTGGGAAACACCATGAAGCAAAGCCGGGAGGGACTGTGATGGATATTGTTCATACCCCGGCGCTGCTTGAGGAAACCATACAGTACCTTGGCCCCCGTTCCGGGGAAGAGCTTATGATAGACGCCACGCTGGGCGAGGGCGGCCACAGCTACGCCTTTCTTTCCCGCTTTCCCGGTCTCAGCGTCATAGGCATAGACGCCGACGCGGGGATTCTTGCCATAGCCAGGGAAAGGCTCAAGGTTTTTGGCGGGCGCGTGCGTTTTTATTCCCTCTGGTCCCATGATTTTTTCGCCAATCCTCCCGGCGATGTTGGCCGGCCCGACACCATACTCATTGATCTTGGGGTAAGCGTGTATCACTACGAAAAAAGCGGCAGGGGTTTCAGTTTCAGGAAAGATGAAGACCTTGATATGCGTATAGATCCCTCACGGGGCGAAAGCGCCGCCGGTCTTATAGGAAGGTTAGGCGAAAAGGAACTTGCCGATATTCTGTACTACAATGCCGGTGAACGTTATTCCCGCCGCATTGCCGGAGCCATAGTTGAAGCGCGGCGGCAGGGGGCGATCAGGCGCGCCTCGGTTCTGGCCAGCATAGTGGGCAGGGCAGTGCCGGCGGGGGGCCGGCGTTCCGCCTTTCATCCCGCGACAAAAACCTTCCAGGCCCTCCGCATAGCGGTTAACGGCGAACTGGAACGGCTTCCTTCCCTCCTTGAAGACGCCTTGAAAAACCTCAAGGCCGGGGGAAGAATGGGCATCATCACCTTTCATTCTGCCGAGGACCGCATTGTCAAGCGTTTTTTCAGGGACAAGAGCGCCCTTTCCGGGAGCCGGGACGACGGGTCAGACGGAAACCGGGACTCTATCTCCCGCCGGGATACGCCGATATGTAGAAATAGGGATCACAGGGCGGTACGCCTTTTGACCCGCAAAGCCATCAGCCCCGGCGAAGAAGAACTCCGGGCCAATCCTCCGTCCAGAAGCGCCAGGCTCAGGGTGGTGGAAAAAATATACGATGAGGAATGTGCGTCATGAAGCGGTTTTCGCTCTATGTATTTGCCCTTACCATACCCCTCATGCTGGGCGTCGCCGCCTGGCAGTCTCTGCGTTATACGGCGCTTGAAAACGAAATCACCCGCCTTGAGGAAACCCAGAAGGAATGGATAGACAGCAACAAAAGGCTCATAGCCGGTATAGCCGTGCTTTCATCGGCTGAACGTATTGAGCATATAGCCAGGGAAGAACTCGGCCTGGTCAAAAAAGAACCGGAAGAGGTTCTCCAGATACGTATTGAGGGGAGGGGCCGGGATGACCGGAGATAAGGGCCTCATGACCATAGACAGCCTTGCCCGCGCCCTCAACGCCGGTCTTCTTTGCGCGGCGGATTCTGTCTCTGGCGGAAGCACTGCCCCAGGCGAAGGGGCAAGTTTCTTCTCCGTTTCCATTGATTCGCGGACTGTGGAAAAGGGCGCCCTTTTTGTCGCCCTGCGGGGAAGCGCCGACGACGGGCACAAGTATGTTTCACTGGCCTTTGAAAGGGGCGCCGCGGCCGCCCTGGTATGCCGTTCAGCCCTTGAAAAAAATGAACACGGCCTCAAAGACCGTTGTGCCGGGGGCGTCCTCATTGCCGTGGACAATACCCTCAGCGCCCTGCAGGATGCCGCGAGAATATACCTCGAACAGTTTCCTTCCCTTCTTAAAATCGGTATTACCGGCTCATCGGGAAAAACCACCACCAAGGAAATCGCCGGCGCCATCATAGGCCGGGAAAAAAACCTTGTAATGAACCCCGGCAATCTCAATTCCGAAACAGGGCTTCCCCTGGCGGTGTTCAATGTACGCTCCTGTCACGAGGTAGGCGTCTTTGAAATGGGCATGAACCGCCGGGGCGAAATCGCCGAACTGGCCAGGATACTTAAACCTCACATTGCCCTTATCACAAACATCGGGACTGCCCATATCGGAATTCTCGGCACAAAAGAGGCCATAGCCCAAGAAAAAAAAGAAATTTTTTCCTGTTTTACCGGAACGGAAACGGCCCTTGTTCCCGCGGATTCGGAATTCGCCGGATTTTTGGGAAAGGATATAAATGGAAAGGTAAAGTACTTTGGCTCCGAAGGCGCTTCCTTTAAGGTCTCGCGGGATTTGGGCCTGTGGGGAACAGAAGTGATATGGGAGGGGAACCCGGTCCGCTTTGGCCTGCCGGGGCGTTACAATCTTGATAATGCCCTGGCGGCCGCGGCGATCGCGTCGGAGGTTCCGGTAAGCGGCGAGGCGGTACGGCAGGGGCTCGAATCGGTTAAGCCCCTTTCCGGCCGGGGCGAGATATGTCCCGGCCCGGTTACGGTGGTAAAGGACTATTACAACGCCAATCCTGAAGCCGTGCTTGAGGCTGTCGCTTTCGTTGATTCGCTTTCCTGGGAAGGAAGAAAGATCTATGTGATAGGCTCGATGCTTGAACTGGGAGAATATTCCGGGGCAGCCCACAGGGCCGTGGGAGAGGCTCTCGCCAGTTCGAACGCCGACATGGTTTTCCTCTTTGGAAAGGAAACCCTTCCGGCTCTCCGGGACAACCGGGAACCGGAAAAAACGCGGGAATGGTTTTACACCGGCGACATGGACGAATTATCCGGGAAACTCCGCTCCGTTCTGCGGCCCGGCGATCTTGTGCTCCTCAAGGGTTCCCGCGGAACCGCCCTGGAGCGGCTCATGGAGGCCTTTCGATGATTCTTAAATTCCTGTATCCGCTGGTAAAATATTTTACCCCCTTCAACGTATTCCAGTACCTTACCTTCCGCGGCGCCTATGCGGCGATGACAAGCCTTTTCATCTGTTTTGTCTTTGGTCCCCGCATCATCGAGGCCCTCAGGCGCCTCAAGGTGGGCCAGTCCATACGGGACGACGGTCCTGCTTCCCATCTCAGCAAGGGGGGGACTCCTACCATGGGCGGGGTCCTGATTATTCTTTCGGTACTCGCCGCGACCCTGCTCTGGCAGGACCTGGACAATTTCAGCGTCTGGCTGACCCTGGGAGCCTTTATGGGTTTCGGCCTTGTGGGCTTTATCGACGATTACCTCAAGGTGAAACGGCATAATTCCAACGGGATTTCCGTCAGGGCCAAACTTGCGGGTCAGTTTATTGTGGCCCTTGCCATAACGCTGATACTGTACTTCCGGGGAGAGGAGGGGATAAGCCTGCTCTACATACCCTTCTTCAAAAATCCGGTTGTGGATATGGGCGTACTCTGGATACCCTTCGCGGTGCTGCTCCTCGTAGGCGAATCCAACGCCGTCAACCTTACCGACGGTCTTGACGGCCTTGCCTCGGGACTGATGCTTCTCATGTTCATAGCCCTTGCGATACTCTGCTATCTTTCGGGCCGCGCCGACTTTTCAGCCTATCTTGGCATCCCCCATATCAAGGACGCCGGGGAACTTACCGTGTTCTGCCTCGCCATGACCGGAGCCTGTATAGGATTTCTGTGGTTTAACACTAATCCGGCCGAAATTTTCATGGGCGATGTGGGAAGCCTTTCCCTGGGAGGCGTCGCCGCCACGCTCTCGCTGATTCTCAAGAAGGAAATTTTAGTTTTTACGGTGGGCGGAGTTTTCGCGGTTGAGGCGGCTTCGGTAATTGTGCAGGTAGTCAGCTATAAACTGCGGAAGAAGCGGGTATTCAGGATGGCGCCCCTTCATCATCATTTTGAACTTTCAGGATGGGCGGAGAGCAAGGTTGTAATCCGCTTCTGGCTTTTGGGCGGGCTCTTTGCCATCATCGCCCTTTCAACATTAAAGATACAGTGATGATATATCAATTTGACGGGGGCTTTCCCGGCGCGAAAAAACACGCCGACCATGTCCTCATTGCCAGCGTACTGCTCCTCACCGGCCTCGGCCTGGTAAGCCTTTACTCCGCTTCCTACGGTTTTTCGGAACGCTTTTTCGGCGACAGCTTCTATCTGATTTTTCGCCAGGGTATTTTCGCCCTCTTCGGCCTGGTTCTCTTTTTCCTCGCGTCGTGGATAGATCTTGAATTTATACGGAGGTGGGTAAAACCCCTGGTCCTGGGAGCGGCGCTGCTCTGCGTCCTGACCTTTGTACCCGGCATAGGCGTTACCAAGAACGGCGCGTCCAGGTGGATCAAGATTTTTTCTTCCAGTTATCAACCTTCGGAGTTGGTGAAACTGGTGCTGCCCCTGTACCTTGCCCACATATTCGCCAAGAAGGAAGACCGCATTGACGAACTCGGTTCAACGGTCCTGCCCCCGACCCTGGTAAGCGCGCTTTTTTTCTTTCTTATATACCGGCAGAACAATTTTTCGACAGCCCTGTTTATCGCGGTGAACGCTCTGGTGCTGTTCTTTCTTGCCGGGGTAAAACTGCGCCACCTCTTTTCGGCCCTGGCGCTGCTGCTTCCGTTTTCGGCGCTGTTTGTGCTGACCAGGGAACACCGGCTCAGGCGCCTTATCAGTTTTGTCTGGCCCCGGTGGGAACCTTTGGGAGCGGGGTATCAGGTCCGTTCCTCGGTGCTGACCGTCGCCTCGGGCGCCTTTTGGGGCAGGGGCATGGGCCACGGCATACGGAAGATAGCCAGCGTGCCGGAAGTTCACTCCGATTTTATTTTTGCCTCCTTTGCCGAAGAAGCGGGTTTTCTCGGCGTGCTTCTTTTCTGGATACTTTTTACCGTCTTTGCCGTCAGAGGCTACCGGGCGGCCCTGTATTCCGGGGACAGTTTCAGGCGGCTTCTTGCCGGAGCCCTTGTTACGGGCATAGTATCCCAGGCTCTGCTCAACGTGGCGGTGGTTTCAGGCGCGATGCCGGCCACCGGGATTCCCCTGCCGTTTTTTTCCGCCGGGGGATCTTCCCTGGCGACGACCCTTTTAACCGCGGGCCTCATTGTCAATGTGTCCCGCCAGAGCAGCGAGGAGGACGCCGGTGTCAGATAACGTGTTTATCGCCGGGGCGGAAAGCGCCCGCGTCCGGTCGGACAAAATACTCAAAAGGCTCCTTTTGGTGCTGGCGATAATTCTCGCTGTCGAACTGGTATGGCTGTTCGGGATTACCCCCTGCATGCCCTTTAACCATATTGAAGTCCGGGGGCTTCCCGAATTGGGCGACGCCGAAGTCATAGCCAGGGCGGGAATAGTTTCTTCTTCGTCCTTTGTCAATTTTAACAGCGCCGCCGCGGCCCGCGCCCTTGAGGAACTGTATATGGTGGGAGAGGCCCTGGTGGAAAAACGCTTTCCCGATACCCTGCGCGTCATCCTGAAGCCGCGAAGGGCCTGCGCCATGGCCTTTGCCGAATACCGGGGAAAAGTCTCCCCCGTGTTTTTTGACCAGGAAGGCGTGGTGTTCAGGATAGGCGCCGCCGAAGGGGAACTGCAGGCGTTAAGCGAAAGGCTTCCCATTATTTCGGGCCTTGTCTTTGAGGGCCTGAAACCCGGCCTGACGCTTCCCGAAAACCTGCGGCCCCTGCTGGAAAATCTTGAGGGTATCAACGCCCGTAATCCTCTGCTTCTTTCGATGATTTCCGAAATCAGGATACATAAAAAACTCTATGACGGGTATGAACTGGTGCTGTATCCCGCTCACGCTCCTGTCCGTTTCAGGGTGGGTCCTGAGCTTAGCGAAGAAACGCTCCGGTATATTATGCTGGTCATTGATGTATTCAAGCGCCAGGGCGTAGAAATCGACGAAATAGATTTCCGCACGGGCACGGCGTCATTCAAGCCAAAGGAGGTCCGTTCTGTCCAATGACGGATTAGTTGTCGGCCTTGACATAGGCACGACCAGGGTATGCGCGGTTATAGGGGAGCGTACCGGTTCAGGCATAGAGCTTACCGGCGTCGGCGTCGCTCCGTCCACAGGACTCCGCAAGGGCGTGGTGGTAAATATTGAAGCCACCCTCCGTTCCGTATCGGCGGCCATAGAGGCGGCCGAACTGATGAGCGGCAGGGAGGTTCACAGCGCCTGGACCGGCATAGGCGGCAGCCACATAGACGGGCTTAATTCCCGGGGCGTTGTCGCCGTTACGGGAAAAAACCGGGAGACCAGGGAAATCACCCAGGCCGATGTGGACCGGGTGCTTGAGGCGGCCCAGGCGGTGATGGTGCCCATGGACCGTCAGATGCTGGAAGTAATACCCCAGACCTTTATTGTTGATAACCAGAGGGGTATACGAATGCCCCTGGACATGATAGGGGTGCGCCTTGAGGCCGAGGTACATATCATCACCTGTTCGGTAACGGGCGCGCAGAACCTTGTCAAATGCGTCAACCGGGCCGGTTTCAGGGTGAACGGCCTTGTACTCAGGACCCTTGCCGCCGGCCGTTCTGTGCTTACCGAAGAAGAAAAGGAACTGGGCGTGGTCCTCCTCGATTTGGGAGGGGGAACCACCGATATACTGGTTTATTCCCAGGGCGCCCCGTATTCCACGGCGACCATTCCCGTAGGAGGTTCCCAGGTTACCAGCGACATATCAATATTGAAGAATCTTTCCTTTGAAACATCGGAAAAGATAAAACTTGAAGCTGGCTGCTGCTGGGAGGCCCTTCTTGAGTCCGATGAGGAAATAATAGTCCCCGGAGTCGGCGGAAGGGCTCCGGTGTCCATACCGAGGTCGCATATCGAAAGGATAATACGGCCCCGCATGGAAGAAATTTTTACCATGGTCAAAGACAGGCTTGACGATCTCTCCCTGCCCAGGCCCCTTGGAGGGGGCGTGGTGCTGTCAGGAGGAGGCGCCCAGCTTCCCGGCGCGGCGGAACTCGCGGCCAGCGTCTTTGATCTTCCGGTACGAATAGGCGTGCCCCTTTCGGTAGGCGGTCTTGTGGAAGAGTACCGGAGTCCCGGTTTTGCCACGGCGGTGGGCCTCATGCTTGAGGGCTATGAACGCGAGGAGAGGAAGAATCCCGATCGCGGCGCCGAGGTAAAGGCCAGGGACAAGGCGCCGCTTTTGGGCCGCTTTACCGACTGGATACGGAAGGAATTTTTTTAAGTTACGCGGCGCGTTAGGCGCCAATTAAAATAGTTTGAAGTGGGGGGGAACATGAATATCGAGATCCTTGAAGAAAAGAACGGCGTCAAAGAAACTGTTATCAAGGTTATAGGCGTAGGCGGCGGCGGGTCCAACGCGGTAAACCGCATGATATCCTGCGGAGTACAAAAGGTTGAATTTCTGGCCGCCAATACGGACATCCAGGCTCTTAACAAATCCAGGGCCGCCACGGTACTGACCATAGGGGCCAAGGTTACAGGCGGGCTCGGCGCCGGCGCTGATCCCGAAAAAGGGGAAAAGGCCGCGCTGGAAGACCGCGAAATGATAGCCAATGCCCTCAAGGGGGCCGATATGGTTTTTGTAACCGCGGGCATGGGCGGCGGAACCGGAACCGGGGCCGCGCCGGTAATCGCCCAGGTGGCCAGGGAGACCGGGGCCCTTACCGTAGGCGTTGTGACCAAGCCTTTCAAATTTGAAGGCGCTACCCGTATGCGTATTGCCGAGGAAGGCATAGCCAGGATGCGGGAGGCGGTTGATACCCTCATCATCATACCCAACGAACTGCTCCTTGAGATCGTTGACGACAAGACCACCGTGGTTGACGCGTTTCTCATGGCGGATGACGTACTCAGGCAGGGCGTTCAGGGCATATCGGATCTCATCACCATACCGGGGCTTATGAACGTTGATTTTGCCGATGTCAAGACTACCATGCACGGCCAGGGCGACGCCCTCATGGGCATAGGGATTGCTTCGGGAACCAACAGGGCAGAGGAAGCCGCCAGCAACGCAGTAAAGAATCCCCTGCTCAAGGGAAGCACCATGGCAGGTTCGACGCATGTGCTTATTAACATCACCGGCGGGACCGACCTTTCCCTCAGGGAAGTGAGCCGCATAGGGAGCGCCATTACCGCCAGTGTGGACCCCGACGCCCTTATCATCACCGGAACCGCCCTGGACGAGTCCTTTAACGACAAAATACAGGTAACGGTTATCGCCACAGGATTCAAGGGCGAAAACATAAGCGAGGTGAAACCCCAGATACAGGCCCCTGAAAAACCGGCCGCCGATATCATGACCGGCAGCGAATGGGACAAAATACTCGGGCAGTCGGGTCATTCCGGCGGGGGCCTGTCCAAAAAGAACTATGAGGACCTTGACACCCCGGCGTATCTGCGGGTTTCCCGGAACGGCGTTGGGAACGGAGCGCCTGAGGAGGACAGAAAGGCGGAAGGGAGTTCCGGCCAGGCGTACAATTACTTTGCCAGGGAAATGTAGAACGTGGACACCCGCCTTCTGGAACAGTACCGTTCAAGCCTCCTTGTTACGGAACGCCGCGCCCTGCTTACCGTTGAGACCTACGAGACGGAGATACGCCTGTTTCTCGCCTGGCTTTCCAAAAACGGCCTTGAGGCCGTTACGGTAAATCCGGGAGATCTGGGCCATTATCTTGATTTCAGGCGGAAAAAAAACAGCATAGATTCCCGCTCGGCGGCCAAAGCAATTTCCGCCCTGAGGTCGTTCTTTAGGTATGTAGTGAACGAAGGTTTACGGGAGGACAATCCGGCCCTGATTCTGGAGCTTCCAAAACGGAAACAGAAGCTCCCGGTGGTTCTTTCCAGGGAGGCTGTGGAAAAGATGCTTGCCTCGATAGATGTTTCGGGTCCCCGTGGCATACGGGACAGGGCCCTTTTTGAATTCATCTATTCGGCGGGGCTCCGTATCTCTGAGGCCGCGGGCCTTAAACTTTCCGATGTTTTCTTTGGCGAAAAGCTCGCCAGGGTGCGGGGCAAGGGCGGCAAGGAAAGGCTTGTTCCCTTCGGGGACGAGGCGGCGCGCTGGCTCAGGACCTACCTTGACACGGCAAGGCCGGTCCTGGCCGGAGCCGGTACAGGCCAGGCCCTGTTTATAAAGAAGGGCGGGAGAAGCCTGTCCCGCAAGGGAATCTGGAAAAACTACAGGGAGATAACCGGCCTTTTAGGACTGGGTTCCAAAGTCCATACCTTGAGGCACAGTTATGCTACCGAACTGCTGTACGGAGGGGCCGACCTCCGTTCCGTTCAGGAGCTTTTGGGCCACGCGGATCTGGCTACCACCCAGATTTATACCCATGTGGATGTTTCCCTTTTGCGGGAAAACCACCGGCGTTATCTGCCGAACTTACGGGAATATACAAAATGAAAAATCCAAGGATAAGGGAATATGCTCTGGGCTTTCTGGTGATCATACTCATAGGCGCGATTGTTACGGGCTTTCAATTGTACAAAAAGCAGTCGGCCAGGAACCAGCTTGCTTCCCGCATCGCCGAACTCAGCCCCAAGGGAGGGCCGCCCGAGACCATAGAGGGTCTGCGCGAAGCCATAGCCCTCTATGAAAACATGATGGAAGAACAGGTCAATACGGCGGTCAAGGCCGGAATATACTGGAAAATACTCTCCGCCCGCCTCCAGGACAAGGGGCTCTACGGCGAGGCTTTCAAGGCCCTGGAACAGGCTGTCTCCTATACACCCGAAGACCCGGCGCTGCACTATTCAACCGGGCTTGTGGCCGGCATACTGGCCAGGGATTACCATGATTATACCGTTGCGACCGACGGCGGCCAGGAGAGAGCCCAATACTACCGTCTTGCCGAAGAAGCCTATCGCAGGGCCATAGCCATTGACGAGCGCTATACCAGGGCCCGTTACGGTCTCGCGGTTCTCTATGTATTTGAACTTGACCGCCCTGCCGAGGCCATTCCCCATCTTGAGCGTTATCTTGAAATACAGACCAGGGATACCGACGCCATGTTCATACTGGCCAGGGCCTTTTATATGACCGGCAACTATGACGGGGCCGTAGGGCTTTACGATACGATAATTTCGATTACAAAGGATTCCAGCCGCCGGAGGCAGGCGGAAGACAATAAACAACAGGCGTTATCAGCCGCCTATGGGAGCTGACAGGGTTCGTTATGGATACAAGGGGCCTTCTGGACTTTATAATTATCTCAATCCCCGGCATTTCACTCCGGGACCGCCTGTTTTTATGCGAAAAATTTGACCTTGAGGGTGAAATATCCATACTTTCAAGGGAGGATATAGAAAAAATTCTCCGGAAGCCCCTGAACCGCTATGCTTTCAGCATGGAAGGAGTATTGAGACAGGCCGAAGCCGATTACCGGCGTACCCTGAGACAAGGCATAGGTTTTATATCGTGGAGGGACGCGGAATATCCTCCCCTGCTCAGGGAGATAAACGACCCGCCGGTCCTGCTTTTTTTCAGGGGCAGATTACCCCCTGAGGAAAGGGCCCCTGCCGCCATTGTGGGGACACGAAAACCCAGCGGCCAGGGTACCCGCGCCGCCTATGCATTTGCCAGGGACCTGGCCGGGGCGGGGATTCCGGTGGTATCGGGTCTTGCCCTGGGCATAGACGCCATGGCCCACCGGGGCGCTGTTGACGGCGGTCCCGGCGGGATAGCCGTTCTTGGTTCCGGCATAGATATGGTCTATCCGGCCTCAAACCGCGCCCTGGCCGGAAAAATTCTTGAAAGGGGCGGCGCCCTGCTCAGCGAGTACGCTCCGGGAACCGTCCCCGCCAGGTGGCGCTTTCCCGCGAGAAACCGTATCATAGCGGGACTCTGCCGGGGAACGCTTATAGTCGAGGCCGGAGAACATTCGGGCGCCCTGATCACCGCCCAGTTTGCCCTTGACGAGGGGCGGGACCTCTGGGTCGCCAGGGCCGGCTTTGATTCTCCCCTGGGCGGGGGAACAAGGCGTCTGGCCTCCGACGGCGCGCCGGTACTGGAAAACGCGGCGGAACTTCTCGCGGAATGGCAGTATGCCCCTTCCGCCGCAAGGGCGCTTCCCCGGAGGGAACCCTGTTCAACGGGAGAGGCCCTGGCCTTTTCACTTATGGAAGATATTTTGCGTATTCAAAAAACGGAAACCTGAGGGTTCCGGCGTACCAACAAGACGGGATTTTGAGGAGCGTATATGGCGGTAAAAACAGCCAAGAAAGAGAAAAACAAGAAAACCCTGGTGATCGTGGAATCACCGGCCAAGGCCAAAACCATCGAGAAATACCTGGGGCCCAATTACAGTGTCAAGGCGTCCATGGGCCATCTCATTGACCTTCCCAAGTCCCGCACAGCCATTGATGTGGACAATAATTTTGAACCCGAATACATCACCGTACGGGGCCGGGCCAAACTTCTCAAGGAAATCCAGGGCGACGCGAAAAAAGCCGGAGAAGTACTCCTGGCAAGTGATAATGACCGGGAAGGGGAGGCCATAGCCTGGCATCTCCGCAACGCCATAAGCGCCAAGTCAGCCAAGGTTCCCATAAAGCGCATAGTCTTTAACGAGATAACCCCGGTGGCGATAAAGGAAGCGGTTTCCAACCCCACCGATATTGACAACGCCAAGGTAAACGCCCAGAAGGCCCGCCGGGTTCTTGACCGCCTGGTCGGTTATAATCTTTCCCCCCTGCTCTGGAAAAAGGTAAAGAACGGCCTTTCCGCCGGAAGAGTCCAGTCCGTGGCCCTGCGCCTCATCTGCGAGCGCGAAAGGGAAGTCGAGTCCTTTATTCCCGAAGAATACTGGACGCTGGAAGCGGATTTCAGGGTGGGTAAAAGCACCTTTACCGCCCAACTGGTAAGCTGGCTCGGCGCGAAGCCCGAACTCAAAAAAGAGGAAGAAGTAAAGGCCATCATAAAGGAGATTTCGGGTTCCGAATGTACGGTCATCGACATACGGGAAACGGAAAAATCCGTCAAGCCCAGGCCCCCCTTTACCACGAGCCAGCTCCAGCAGGCCGCGGCAAACCGCCTGGGCTTTACCAGCAAGAAGACCATGCAGATAGCCCAGCAGCTTTACGAGGGCGTAAACATAGGCGGCGGGGACGCCGGTGAAATATCCAGGGTGGGCCTTATCACCTATATGCGCACCGATTCGGTCCGCGTATCACAGACAGCCCTGGACGAAGTGCGCGGATGGATAAAGGAAAAGTACCCCAAAGACCTTCCTCCTGAACCTGTGGAATACGCGGTGGGCAAGAAGGCCCAGGACGCCCATGAAGCGATACGGCCCACCTATGTCCAGTATACGCCGGATTCGGTAAAGGAATTTCTTTCCCGGGACCAGCAGAGGCTTTACGCCATCATCTGGGAACGCTTTGTCTCAAGCCAGATGAACAACGCCAGAACCAGAACCCTGAGCGTGGACATAGGCGCCGGTAAGCAAAACGAGGCCGTGTTCCGTATTTCGGGAACCAAACTTGTTGACAAGGGTTTTTACCGGGTGATCAAGCTGTTAAGTTCCAAAGAAGAAAAAGGAGAAACCCTGCCCAAACTTGCCAAAGGCGACGCGGTTGTTTCGGAAAAATTCTACCCCGAACAGCATTTTACCCAGGGCCCGGCCAGGTACACCGACGCGTCTATAGTAAAGACCCTGGAAGAAAAGGGCATAGGGAGGCCCTCTACCTACGCGCCCATCATTTCGGTGCTTCTTGACCGCTACTATGTTACCAGGTCGAACAAGCAGCTTGTTCCCACCCTGCTGGGAAAGATGATCTGCGACATGCTGGTCGAGTATTTCCCCCATGTGGTTGATTCGGGCTTTACCGCGACCATGGAGAACAGGCTCGACGAGGTTGAGGAAAACCGCATATCCTGGCCCGATATGATCAGGGATTTTTACAGCCCCTTCAAGGAAAGGGTTGACGAGGTGGGCAAGACCCTTGAGTCTTTCAAGGGTTCCCTTGACGAGGAAACCGATTATGTGTGCGAAAAATGCGGCAAGAAAATGATCAAGAAACTCGGCCGCTTCGGTTTCTTTCTCGCCTGCGCGGGTTTTCCCGAATGCAGAAACACCAAGTCCATACCCCTGGCAAAGTGTCCGAGGCCGGGCTGCGGCGGCGATATAGTGGCCAGAAAGACCAAGGGCAGGGGCAAGGAATTCTACGGCTGTACCAACTATCCCGAATGTGATTTTATAAGCCACTTTAAGCCCATAGCCCAAAACTGCCCCAAGTGCGGGCAATTTATGGTGGAAAAATACGACAAGAAAAACGGCCCCCACAAAGCCTGCATAAATCCCGAATGTGATTATCTCCATTCAAGCGACGACGAGGGGGACGGCGATGCCTGAGCGCCTTACTGAATATCTTGATTATCTGCGTTCAGTGCGGGGCGTCTCGGGCCGCACCCTGGCCGCCTATGGCAAGGACCTTGATCATTTCGCGTCCTATTGCCAGAATTCCGGCGTAGACCCCGATACGGCAAAGACCAGGGAAGTGCGGGCCTTTATCGCCGACCTCACCAGGGAAGGTGCCGCGGCGGTAAGCGTCAACAGGGCGCTTTCGTCGGTGCGGGGTTTTTACCGCTGGCTCATACGCTTCGGCGTCCGCGAAGACGACCCTTCGTCTTTGATACGGAACATAAAGACCCCAAAGACTTTACCGGCCTTTCTCTGGGAAGGGGAGATGGCCCGTTTTTCAGACCTGCCCGATACGGCCGGCATACTCTGGCCCCTCAGGGACAAGGCGCTGATTCTCGCCATGTATTCGGCGGGGCTGCGCATCTCCGAACTCGCGGCCCTCACGCTGGAAACCCTGTTTCCCGATCTTTCAGGCGGGCGGGTAACGGGCAAGGGAGGCAAGGAGCGTTATGTGTTCTTCTCAGACGAGGGCCGGGCAGCCCTCGCCGCGTACCTTCCGGCGCGGCAGGCGCGGATAAAGGCGGAAAAACCAACGGACGTACTCTTTATAAACCGCAAGGGAGGCTCCCTTTCCGTACCGGGCGTCAGGTGGATTATCAGAAGTTACGCGGAACGTTCCGGCCTGAACAAGAACGTTCATCCCCACGCGCTGCGGCACAGTTTTGCCACCCATCTTGTCAATTCAGGCTGTGATGTCAGGGTAGTGCAGGAACTGCTCGGCCACGCGAGCCTTTCCACCACCCAGCGTTATACCCATGTCAACATGGAACATCTCAGGAAGGTTTACGCCTCGGCTCATCCCCACGGAAGCATTCGCGGCGTTACGTCCCGTACAGGAGCGGATAATGAAAAATGAATTCAGGTCCACAACGGTAATCGCCGTCCGCAGGGACGGCAAGGTGGCCATGGCCGGCGACGGGCAGGTAACTATGGGCGAGACGGTGATGAAGAATAACGCCCGCAAGGTCAGGCGTCTTCTTGACGGCAAGGTGCTGTGCGGTTTTGCCGGAGCCACAGCCGACGCCTTTACCCTCTTTGACCGCTTTGAGGAAAAGCTCAAGGAATATTCGGGGGACCTTGCCCGCTCGGCGGTGGAGCTTGCCAAGGAATGGCGCACCGACCGGACCCTGCGCCGCCTTGAAGCCCTGCTTCTTGTGGCGGACAGGGAAAAGACCTTTCTCGTGTCGGGAACCGGCGATGTAATAGAACCGGCCAGGGACGCCCTTGCCATAGGTTCGGGCGGCAACTATGCCTATGCCGCCGCCCTGGCCTATCTTGAAGGCTCGGAATTTTCCGCTTCGGAAATAGCCAGGCGCAGCCTTGAGATAGCCGGAACTATCTGCATCTATACCAACGGGAACATAACCCTGGAGGAAATAAACTGATGAGTGAAAAGAGCAGCGGACATCAAAAGAAGGAACTTACCCCCCGGGAAATTGTCGCGGAACTGGACAAATATATCGTGGGGCAGAAAAAGGCAAAGCGGGCGGTGGCTGTGGCCCTGCGCAACCGCGTGCGCCGGCTCAGGCTTGAAAGCGACGTGCGGGAAGACATAGCCCCGAAAAATATACTCATGATAGGACCCACAGGCGTGGGAAAAACCGAGATAGCCCGGAGGCTTGCCCGCCTCGCCGGTTCACCCTTTATAAAGGTCGAGGCCACAAAGTACACCGAAGTCGGCTATGTGGGCCGGGACGTGGAGTCCATGATACGGGATCTCATGGCCGCGGGTATCCAGATAGTCAGGCAGGAGATGCAGGAATCGGTCAAGACCGAGGCCGAAAAACGGGCCGAGGAAGATCTGCTTGACCTTATTCTCCCGGGTTCCGGGAAAAAGAGAGAAAAGGCCCCTCCCCAGCCTACCATCAAACCCATGGGAGCGTTTTCCATCAATCCGGGCAATACAGGCCCGGGCCCCGCCTTTATGGGGACAGCCATACAGGTGGGCATTCCCCTGGGCGGGCCGGGACCCGAAGACGGCGGGGCGGATTTGCCGGACGCTGACAACGGCGTTCCCGGCGGCCCAAGCGTATATGGCCAGAAAGAAGAAAGAGGCGAGGACCCTTCAACCAGGGAAAAATTTCGCGCCATGCTCAGGGAGAAGAAACTGGAAGACCGCCTTGTTGAAATCACGGTAAACCAGACGCCCCAGCTTCCCGTCATGGAGATGATGGGGGGCAACATGGAGGACCTGGAGTCAAGTCTTTCGGGCATAGCCGGTTTTTTCGGCGGCGGCAAAAAGAAAAAGCTGGTTACGGTCGCCAGGGCCAGAGAGATACTCCGCAATGAGGAGGCCGAAAAACTCATAGACAGGGAGCGGGTTTCCGACGAGGCCCGCCAGAGGGTTGAGGAGACAGGCATAGTCTTTATAGACGAGATAGACAAGATAGCGGTCAGGGGCGACCGGGGAGGAGGCCACGATGTGTCCCGCGAAGGAGTGCAGCGGGACATACTGCCCATAGTCGAAGGCGCCGTGGTAAATACCAAATGGGGGCCGGTCAATACCGACCACATACTTTTTATCGCCGCCGGGGCCTTCAATATAAGCAAGCCCTCCGACCTCATCCCGGAACTCCAGGGGCGCTTTCCCCTGCGGGTGGAGCTTGATTCGCTGGGCAAGGATGAATTTTTGCGCATACTCACCGAGCCAAAGAACGCCCTGACCAAGCAGTACACGGACCTTCTGGGGACCGAAGGGGTGGAGATAGAGTTTACCCGTGAGGCTGTCGAGCGCCTTGCCGTCCTTGCCGCCGAGGTCAATTCGCGGCTTGAGAATATAGGCGCGAGGAGGCTGCATACCATCATGGAAGCCCTGCTTGAGGAACTTTCCTTTGAGGCCCCGGACATCGCGCCTGCCCGGGTGCCCATTACCGAAGACTATGTAGACGGAAAGCTCAAGGATGTGGTAACCGACCAGGATTTGGGGCGGTATATTCTCTAACTATACTGTTAAAAAAGGCCGATGATAGAAGTATAAACGGAGTTTTTTAGGGAGGAACCAATGAACAGTTTTGAAAAGACCATAGATGTCATACACCGCTCCATGGACGCGAGCCTTCTGCGCAGGGATGTGATTGCCAACAACATTTCCAACGCCGGCGTTCCCAATTACAAAAGGTCGGAACTTACCTTTGAGAGCGAACTTAAACGGGCGCTGGAATCGGAGAAGCAGAAACCGGCCCTTGAATTAAACCTGACCAATTCCAGGCATATACCCAACTGGCGGCCCAGGGATTATCAGGATGTGGAACCCAGGCGGGTTCTGGACTATCTTACTACTTCAAAAAACAACGGCAACAATGTGGACGCGGAGCAGGAAATCATGCTGGCCCTGGAAAACCAGCTTATGTATACCCTCATGGCCCAGGCGGAAAATTTTGAGTTCAGCCAGGTCAATCTGGTTTTACGGTAAGGAATAAACAATGGGAATATTCAATTCGATCAGTATAGCGGGAACCGGAATGAGCGCCGAAAGGCTCCGTTCCGACGTGATAGCCGATAACATTGCCAACGCCAATACCACGGAAACAACCGAAGGCGGCGTGTTCAGGAGAAAGCGGGTGGTTATGAGGCCCATAGCAAAACAGCCCTATTGGCGCAGCCCCTTTCTTCCCGACTCGATGGACAACGGCCCCGGCAAGGGAGTGCGGGTGGTGGAACTCCAGGAAGACCGCGAAAGCGCCCTGCGCCGGGTGTACGATCCTACGCACCCCAAGGCGCTCAAGACCGGGGACTGGGCGGGCTATGTGGAATATCCCAATGTGGACATAGTTACCGAGATGGTTGACCTCATTGCCGCGTCCCGGGCCTATGAGGCCAACGCTTCAATAGTGGAAGGTTCAAAAACCATGTTTATGCGGGCGCTGGACATTGGTTCGGCGGGGAGGTAACAGATGACTATATATAAACCGGATCTGGTTTCAGGGGATATGATTTCCATGGCCCGCACCAGGCCCGGACATTTTATTCCCGGCGACCGGCATTTCACGTCGTCAGGCGCGGCGGTGATAGAACTGGAAGACAAAATAGGCGCCGAGGCCGTACTCCGCGCCGGGACCTTTGACGATGCCATGCTCCAGGCCATTGACAAGGTAAGCGCCGCCCAGCAGGCGCCCGGCGTTCTTATGGAAAAAGCCATCACCGAACCCGGTTCGGTGGATGTCCACGATATAACTATAGCTGAGGCGAAGGCAAACCTTTCGCTTAACATAACAAGAACCATACTGGACCGCATAGTCCGTGGCTGGAGAGATCTGATTAACACAAGGTAAGTTTTGCTAACGGGGGGAGGGGAACATGAACGAGTGGATAAAAAAATTTCTTGAACAGATACGCAATCTTTGGGGCAAATGGTCAATGGTACAGCGCCTCATCCTCATCGGCATCGCGTTCAGCGCGGTAATAGCCGTCATCGTGGTGACGAAGGTTTCTTCTTCTCCCAGCATGGTTCCGGTTATTGACGCCCCCATCAGGGACGAGGACGACATGGACCGCATCATTACCCGTATCAACGAGGAAGGGGTAAAGACCCAGGTCTCGGCCGCCGGAACCATCATGGTCCATGACGAAAGGACCGCCCGGCGCCTGAGGGCCCTGCTCATACGGGAAGACCTCATTCCCAGGGGAACCGATCCCTGGGCTATTTTTGACCAGGACCGCTGGAACATTACCGACTTTGAGCGGAATGTCAACAAGCAGCGCGCCCAGACCCGGATGATAACGAACCATATCAAATCCCTGGACGAGGTTGATGACGCCGAGGTCATCGTGGTATGGCCCGCGGACGAACTCTTTGCTTCCGAGCAGAATCCCGTAACCGCCAGCGTTACCATCATGCCCAGGCCGGGGAGCGATATTGCCGGGGACCGCAAAAAAATCGAGGGCATACAGAAGATACTGAAATTCGCCGTCGAGGGTCTCACCGACGACCACATAGTCATCACCGATCAAAGGGGCGTTATACTCAATGATTTTGAAAACGCCGCCGCCTTTGACCGGATAAACCAGACCAAACAGGAACAGGTGCTTATCCAGAA